>CAZPFZ010000016.1:0-14283 GCA_964585955.1 uncultured Acidiphilium sp. | reverse complement strand
TTTTGTACCTGTTGTTGTGCATGTTGCAGGAACTTCGTCTATCCAATCGCCAAAGTTATGCTTTGTTTGATCTACTGCGATTGTTAAATCTTCGATTTCAGCGTTTTGCTTATCGAAATATTTACCGCAATCTGCACATTCATAATAACCTTTTGTACCTGTTGTTGTGCATGTTGCAGGAACTTCGTCTATCCAAGCACCGCCATGATTATGGGGATACTCGAACTTAGGCAATCTAAACACAGCTATAGGATAATCGCTCCAATCTATAAACTCCGCCGAGCCTAAACCTTCGATTACCACATCTTTTTCGGAGAACAAATAGTGAAACGTAACGTTTTGATCTCTAGGAATCAACATTACATACAAGAACAAATCTTGGTACAATGGATCCCAATCACCATAATCGGCTCGGAAAGGCGTATCGAATATTTTATAATGAACACCGTATACAGGATTAAGAATAATATCTCGACAATTGGTGGTTAACTTAAGATTGTCTACTTCTTTACCTAATTCGTAACCTTCTAACGTGAAAGTTATACTGTTAATTAAGATATAGCGGGGCATTCTACAAATACTGCAATACCCCTCAAAATACTCATGTTCTTCTTGTTCGCCTTGAGGTTTTCTGCAAATAGAGCAGAATCGCTGATGATATTCGAAATCCGCATTCAAAGTGTAACTGTTGCAAGTGTGTTCCTGTTCTACCGCGTCTAACAAAAATACAAGGGAAACAGCCGAATTATTTGATGCGAAATAAAAATCGACAAGAGTTCCGGTAACTCCGTTTAAAGTAAAGTTTTTCTCTGTAAAGTTGCGGAAATCGTACCCTTTTGCAGGAACAATATCAAAGACTATGTAGTACGGGTTGGTATTATCGAACACGTCGGTGTCTTGCATCGATTCTTCTGCCCAAAACATAAACGACGAAGTCATTTTAGAAATAGATTGATATTGCTCTCTTAATTCAATACTTGTATCTTGAACGGTTCCGTTATAAACATAACCGCTTACATCGACGGTTATATCGCCAACGGGTTTAATTGTGCTTGTGCCTTTTAACGTGGGCAGTTTATAAACAACAAGAACAGTCTCCGGTGAAGCTTCTTGATAAATATAAAGAGGTTCGCCTACTCCTTCAATGGCAAGATCGTATAAATAGCCAAAGGAATAATTATTTAAAGTTTTATAGTTTATCGCCAAATAATATGTTTGGTCGGGAGCAAAATATCCGTTAGTCTCATCCAACACATAGGTTAAAGCTACATCGGTTGCTATAAACCATTGGTTGCCGTATTCAGCGTTTTCCCAATCTATACCTTGTGTGCCTTTGGCTAAGCTTACCGTAACATCGATTATCTCGTTGTCAAGTTCGTAGCCTTGTAAAGTAGCCTCTATGCTGTTTATGTAGAAGCCGGAGCTAACGTCTCTGCCGCAAACATCGCATAACAAGTCATCGTCGTTATCAACGTGGTCATCATAAAAGGTTTCTAAGCAAATAGAGCACATTCCTTGATGGGTAACGGGGTTAGTATCCCAAACAACGTCATGTTCACATTCGTCATTGCGGAAATCTACAGTACCGCTTATCACTATCGCGCCGCCCGATTGGAAAACATTTATATCGAAATCGCTTAATCCGCTAATAGTAATTTTTTCTTTTGTGAAGCCATAAAAAGTATAACCTTTGGTGGGTATAAAATATAACTCGATATAAGCAACGGTGCCGCCTTCAAACAATGTGTCGGTTTGCTCATCAACGCTATAACTATGTCCGCCTACATAAACAAAAAACTCATCGAATATTGCTTCGCTGTTTTCGGCAAGCTCTACGTTAATGTTGTTAACAAGGTTACCTACTTGTAAACCGTCCACAAACACATCTAAGTGTTCAACGGTTTTAATAGTGCTAACTCCGCCAAGAATGGGCAATCCCAAATATATTTCAATCGAAGTAACAGAGTAATTCCAGTGGACAACAAAGCCGCCTACACCCGCAACCGTAAAGCCACCGCTTAAAAGCTGGGATAAATTACAGTTGTGGGGAACAATTAATTCTAACCGCAGAGTATATGTTTCGTTAGGTCTAAAATACGATGTGAGGCGTTCAGCATCGGATACATAATCCCATTCCTCCCCTACAAAAATAGTCCATCCTTCATACTCATCAAGGCTCACGCCAAAGTCGTTTTCGGAAACGGTCAATACAAAATCAGCAATACTTCCGTCCACCGCATAACCGCTATAATCTATTAGAAGGCGTTTAAAGCCGCATTCGTCACAGGTATTATCGGTTGCGCTTTCGTAAACGTGGTCGCTTTTATTATTAAGGCCGCACACACTGCAAGTTTGGCCGTGGGTGAGCGCATCGGAAAAGTATGATATTTTGTGAGATCCTTCCGAATGTTTAAAACCGCAAACTTCGCATTGTACCCAATGTTTATCGTCATCCCACTTGTTTGCAAACTTGTGTTTAAGATCAATTTCGTTATTTTGTTTATCGAAGTATTTATCGCATATAGTACACTGATAATACCCTTTTATTTTGGTATCTGTATCACATATTGATATTTCTTCATCAACAAACAAACCGCCGTGAACGTGAGGAACAAGTTCCAACTTGGGCAATTCGAATACTGCTATGTATTCATAAATATCTTCGTTATAATAATAAACCTTTGCGGTGCCATAACCTTTTAGCGTTATGTCTTTTGCAGTTAACCTAGAACTAATTGAAAACGGCCAAACCGCATCAACGATAATAGAAAGATAATACGGTTTATCGGCTTGAATAGCCCCATACATATAAGATTCATAATCACCCAATAGCGCAGTTGATGAATCGGTTATCTGAAAATCCCCCCCTAAAGCAGGTGTGAGAATTGAAGGAGGATCGCTATAAAGATAAAGCCTTCTACCACCTACTTTATAACCGTATAAACTATATTCGATGGATTTGATTTCTAAACTATCTTCAAAACCGCAATAGCTACATTTACCAAAATTTTCATCGTTCCTATTAAGGATTATATTATGTTCTGCAATATTAAAAGCAGCACCGCATTCGCACAATTGCCAGTGAGCAACGTCAGAATAATTGATTATTTGGTAATCGTGCTCGTGTTCGTAATCGAGTACAAGACTATAATAAGCTTCGATTACATAACAACCAAGAGTTGCATCGTAGTACTTATTAAAAGATAAAAGCTCATCTGCGCCGTTAACCGTTAATTTGTCCTTTGTAAAATCCTCTAAAAGGTCTATGGGGTAATCGGTTGTTGTAGAAAATTCTAAAAACAATTCATAAGGATTACCTTGAGTAATAACTTCGCTAGCGCTAGCGCTAGTGCTTGTACCTGCGTAAGCTACTGCAAAGCCATAATCAATAAACCTCATACCATTTCCGTTTAACAGAACATTTGCATGGTTGTCACCTACCGCAAAATTTTCAACGGTAAAATTAAGTTCATCTAAAGAAGAAACTAAAGACTCGTCTGTTAACTGAGGCAAGCGGAAATAAATTTCAACATAGCTCCCGTTAGGAGAATAAAACAGAGAAAAAGCTGTAGCCGCCCCAACGCCTTTTAACTGAAAATTTTCGACGGTGAGATCCCCCCAAAATTCGCTTGACAAAGCAATCTCACACCATACGGACAAATAATAATCGGTATACAGAGCGAGAGGAACATCCGGATCTATATAATAATTGACATTTTCTACAAGGCATAAAGCAAAGTTGTCAAAGTATGTATAATAAAACTCGGATAACAAATATTCGTTTGAATTACCCTCAATTTGAATATCTGAGGGCGTTCCCCCTAATTTATACCCGGAAAATTCAAAAACAATGGGCTGCATTTCTGCCTTATAGTTATAATTTCCACCACCGCATATATTACAACCAATCCATCCCACTTGGTATTCGTGCTCTTCTTTATCCACTATTACACCACATATTGAACATTCATCCCAGTGATAATTAAAATCGTGTTCAGTACCAAAATCGCATATATGCGGCTCCATAAACGAGCTTAACACATATTCAATGGTTAATTCATATCCGCCAGAGTATATTTGAATATTGCAACGCTCGTCCAAGCCTTTTGTATTAACACTTTCTTCGGTTATCCCTTCAAAAATATAACCATCGTGAGGAGTAAAAGTTAAAAAAACCCTTGTTTTCAACGAGCTATCAAAAACTTTATCTGTTTGAGTCCCCTGGAATACTACGTAACTATCAGTCACTACCATATAGTCGAAAAAGTCGTATGCCGCATCGCCATCGATGGTAACCTGCAATTGATTTACGGGACTGCCTATCTCACAACCACTAATCGTATAGTTTAAAGAAGATATCGTTTTAACCGTGCTTATGCCGCCTAACTTTGGTAAAATAAATTCAATGGCCACATACTCGTTAAAATTAGTTGATGCAAGAGAGATAGAGCTCATGCTATCACTATCTACCGCCAACGCGCCGCCAAGTCCAGCTATAGATAGATTATCCAAAACTTCGTCTTTGGAATAGTCTTCGTTTAAACGAACGAATAGAAAAACATGATACTCACGGTTAGGCAAAAATACCTCATTGGGATACATACCACAGAGGTCGTTAAGTCCGATTGTTTCGTCAACAATGTAAATCTCAAAATAAGCTCCCTCGCCAAAAGCTATGGCTTCAACATCTTCGGGAATGGTTATTTTAAAATCACTTATTAAACCGTCTATTTCATATCCGCTGTAATCTATTACCGCACGGCTAAAATCACAGCCGTCACATTTTACAGCCGCTGAACTTGCGAAAGTGTGTGAATGCTCTTCAAACCACGCGTGACACTCCGAACAAACCGTCCAATGTATCTGGTCGTCATACTGAACGACTTTTGCGTGAGGCGCTTGATCCGTCTTGGCTGAACAATTATTGCACGCATGCCAATGATTTTCATCATCCCAATGATAAGAAGAAGAAAAATCATGATCGGTACATTCGGCTGCGCGAGCGATGAACACACTCGGTACGCATATACCTATGCACAAAACAATAACTAAAGAAAGTAAAGAAACAATAATTTTTTTTCTTGTTGTCATATTTGTTGCGCTCCTTAATATTTTAATAGTTTTTTATATGTAATTCGATTAGCAGTTATGCTGTATTTGATTACAACCAACCTACCAATGAATAAGATCCATTTATAAAAAGGGTTATGGAAGCAATTTGCTCTTTTTGTATTTTCAGGGCGGCTACTTAAGCCGCCCGATTTGTTTTTAGCGTTTGCCTATCGCACATTTTGCGCGGCACGGCTGTTGTTTTATTTATATGGTGTATATTTGTATACAACAAATTTTTCTCCGCATGCGCTACAAACATAAACTTCTTTAGTGTATACGGTTGTATATACGGAAGATTCTTCATCTAAAACCCAAGTATGAATTTCGTTTTCGCCGGTGGGGTTAAAATCCCCTATTGAAGCGTTCCATTCATAACCTTTTTCTTTAGTGTATTTTCCGGCAAGATATACATAGTCAACACCGTCTTCAAATTCTTCCATAAACAGCCAATATAAAGAATATGCTTCGTTTGCTTTAATTGCGGCAATTTCTTCATCGGTAAGCGCAGTGCCTGTGCCGTAACCGCCTTCAGGATTGTCCGTCCAATTGAAGGAACGTGTTATAGAATAATCAAATAAGAGTGAATATTCGTATACACCGTCGGTTCCGCATTGATCGTATATATAGTAAACTTTAAGAATTTCATCGAGGTAACCGCCGTAGCAGAAAGACTCGGTAATATCTAAGCATGCACCCGAAGCGTTTTCTATAGAGGGAACGCGGCGAACTCTATCAAAGCTATAGAAGAGTTTTTTTCTGCCGTCTTTTTCAACTATTTCAACTGCTTCGTTTTTAAATATGTAACCATCTTTTTGAAAATATTCATTTAAGGCTTCTTTCCAATCGCTTTCTTCTTCGGGTAAAACACCTTGTAAAGCTTTTGTAACTTCGCTAATGAATTTTTCGTTTGATTGTTCAAACTTATAATCGTTGGTTATTGTGAATTTACCGTTTACAATAGCGAGTCTTGCTCTTAGTTTGGTAAACATTTCGCGAAGTTCAGTGATATTTTCGTCTTCGGGAACAAGTTCTTCGCCATAATCGTCTTCGGGAACAAGTTCTTCGCCATAATCTTCGTTTTCGGATTTAATTATTGTATCAGTATCGGGAATAACGTTTTCTACGCCGAAGCCTATAACCCAACTTTCAATTTGAGTAAAGGTCTCGTCCAACGTAATGTCTATGCGCAAGAAGTCTTCTAAGGTGACAAAAATTTCATCTACAAAAGCCGTAATATATTCTTTAGGTATGAATTCTTGTTGGTAGATTGTGAATTGTGAAAGAGTAAAATAGTAACTCCGACTGCCGGCGGTAGTCGCAAAATCCCAGAATACGTCGTCTTCGGTAACGTCTTGTTCAAACGGGTAAACTATTTTAATGTTATCAATTTGGTTAACAAGAACAAACTTACCTGTTTGTTGATGCCAATATATTTTAGTGCCGTAACCATAGGAGAAATACTTGCTCTTCCTATCTATAATAAATTGTTGTACGTTTTCGACGTTTAACTCTAAGTTTTTATTGTTTAAGTATGTATCGAGCTCGCTATTTATCCCATCAATTCTCTTCACATCGTCCTCAAATTCTTGTAGGTTAGGAAGGGTATATTTATAATAGGTAACAACATCGGCTATAAGCTGATAAATTCCGTAATCTTTAAAGCCTTCTATCGCTTCGCTAATCACGCCGGCTATTTGTTCTACGGTTATAGCCGAATCGGCATCGCCTACAAACATATTTATTATATCTATAACTTTGTAAGCTCTAATTGCGGCAGAATCTATAAATTCGGCAACGGTCATACCGTCGGGCATGGGTAAACCTGCATAAGCTACTAAAATTTGTTCTAAAGTAATGTTAAAGTTAGCAAGTAAACCATTAACTTGTTCGTTTAACTTATGAATATCAATACCTTCTAACTTGAGCGCGTCGATCATGCCGCCAACGGTAAGATTGAGCGAAGAGGTTATAAACGCAGGTATAGACTGTTCATAATCTTCACCTATAAGCAATTGCAATAAGTTGCCTATTGTTTGTTCGCTCATGAATTGGTTAAATTCATAGAAAGTCTCGAAGCTAAAGCGATAATAGGTTTCTTCACCGACGGTTTCGGCAACAAAGAATGTTTGCAAGAAATCTTGTTGGTCTATAGAGGGAAGTTTATCGGTTAAAGCAGCTATCGCGTCTACTGCTTCTTTAATTTGGTCGGACATAGCGTAAACTTGTTCTAAAACTACGCCAAGTTGAGCTTTTAACTCTTGTAGTTGAGCTTTTAACTCTTGTAATATATAGTCCAAATAAGAGTCGGTAAATAAATCGTTCCAA
Organism: uncultured Acidiphilium sp.; assembly: GCA_964585955.1. Taxonomy (GTDB): domain Bacteria; phylum Bacillota; class Clostridia; order Christensenellales; family Borkfalkiaceae; genus HGM11416. The sequence continues at coordinate 6,846 of CAZPFZ010000016.1, read as the reverse complement.
GTGCAAGAAACATACATTGAGAAATCGCGACCGTCCTCGAGATTGGTTAAGTAATTAGCTTCTTGCAGCATTTTTACGTAAACATCTTCTGCATTAGCTAAAAAGTCAATACCCACAATATTGTTTAATTTTATATTTGCCGTATTCGGTAAGTCTAAATCATCGTAAACAATGGAGCTTTCTTTATCTAAAAGCAAACGACCTCTTAAAACAGGGTTTGCTTTTTCGTCAAAGGCAACTTGTAAAGCAAGTTCGTCTATATACATTACCATTTCGCTATCGAGCGGGATGGCTAAATCATATAAATAGAACGTGTCGCTTTGAGTGTTTGATAATTGATCTTTAACAGCTTGGAAGATGGAAAACTGTCCGCAAACGGTACATACGCTGTCTTTGCCGTATTCGTGTTCGCCTTCTTCGGTGATTTCATCCGAAGCGTTGCAGCATGTGATTTCTTTCCAGTGTTTTTTGCTGTTAGTAAACCATTCGTAAATGTGTTCGGCGTGATCTTCGGTTATTACGGCTGTTTTTTCGTAGCCGCAAACGGTACAAGTGTAAACTACTTCTCCTGCTGCATCGGCAGTTACGGGATGCGTTACCTTTCCGCCGTCAAATACGTGCGCTGCCAATTGCGACTTTTCGGTTGTGTGTTCGCACGTTGCCTCTAACCAATGCTCACTTTCGGAATAGCTCCATTCGGTGTCAAACTCGTGGTTTAGCGCGGGGATTTCGATTGTTTGAGTCCCGTTGCATTTTGTGCATTTTTGTTCCTGAACACCGGCAGCACCGCAAGTGGCTTCAGTAACAACGTTCGTGTTTTGCCAATCGTGTTCGCAAGTTACACTACTTTCTCCGCCACTACATGCCGCTAACGCAAGCGATAAACAACAACACAGTGTTAGAGCCAACTTAATTAAAAAGCTTTTTTGTTTTTTCATTTCGAAAACTCCTTTTTTAGTTTTTTTAATTTTTTGATTTGTGAAATGAAAGTTTCTTTCTATATTTTAAATCAAAATTTTTTGATTTTGATTTTTTTAGTAACAAAGACACTCTCGTTCCGCGTGAGAAATGTCCTTTATCATTGCCTTGCTGTATGGTTATTGTGGCAAAGGCTTACTTATATAATATGTAATACAGCGCCACATGGTAACCATGATACCCTATCTTACCAAGATTATAGCATATAATAAAATTTATATCAAGCATTTGAAACGATCTTTTTGCAATTAAGCACTGTTTATAAAAAAGCGTGATAAAGTGCAATTTAACACATTTTTTAGCGTTTTATCACAGCTTTTAAAGAGAGATAAGGTGACGAAATGCGCAAAAATGTCATTTTGTCACAGTTTTTCTTATATACTTTTCAAAAAAAGGCAAAAATTTTCACAAAAAAATTTTTTCTCTTTGTTTTTTGTGACTTAATTGTTCAAAAGTAGCATATTTTTCCTTTTCAATCATCACAAAACACACTAATCGACAAAAGTGTGTGTTTTGCCCATTTCTACCCCTTTTTTTCTTTATATCAAAAAAGAGCCCGTTTTATAACGAACTCTTTCTAATATACTATTTTTTTATTTTTACACAGCAAGGGCGAAAAAACAACCTTGAGTGCCTATAAAAACAGAACAACAAATTTAAAGTGTGCTTGCGCGTAATGCGCTAACACATTACGGAGTAAGACGCTTGGGGCTTCTGAATAAGAACATTGCCTCGTTAATGTGTAAACCGAAGATAAGCATGGTTATACGGTCTAAACCAATGCCGAAACCGCCGTGAGGAGGACAACCGTATTTAAAGAATTCAAGGTAAAATTTAACATCTTCGGTAAGTCCTTTTTCATCCGCTTGTTTTTTAAGAATTTCGTAGCGGTGTTCTCTTTGGGCACCTGTGGTAATTTCAACGCCGCGCCAAATTAAATCGTAGCCTTGCGGTACACCGCGCTCATCGCGCATGTGGTAAAAGGCGCGTTTTTCGCTACTGTAATCGGTAATGAATAAAAATTCGTGATTGTAGTGCTTTTTAACCCAATCGAAACTAAGTCTTTCGGCTTCGGTCGTAAGGTCGCCTTTTTCGCTTTCGGGTACGGTGAATCCATAATCTTTTTCTAACCCGTCGTATAATTCTTTTAAAGTTACAACGGGGAACGGCGTTGTGGGAACAATAAGCTCTAAACCATAAAGTTCCTTGATTTTTTCACCGTATTTTTCAGCAACTTTGCCTATTGCATAAGCGAGCATTTCTTCTTCCATTTTCATAACGTCGCGGAAGGACTGAATATAGCTGAATTCTAAGTCGAATCCCGTAAACTCGGTTGCGTGCTTGCTTGTGTAAGATTTTTCTGCCCTAAAAACAGGACCGCATTCAAAAATGCGTTCAAAACCGCTTGCCATAGCCATTTGTTTGTAAAATTGAGGACTTTGAGCCAAATATGCCTTGCGATCGAAATACTTAACCTCAAAAACATCCGCGCCGCTTTCGCTTGCGGCAGCTATAAGTTTGGGTGTGTGAATTTCTATAAAATTGCGTTCAAACAAAAATTCGCGCAATGCGTGGCAAAACGCCGTTTGTACCTGAAACATTAATTGGTTTTTATCCGTTCTTAAATCAATCCATTTATAATCCAAGCGAGACTCTATAGCCGATCTTTCTACTGCGGCTTTACCTTTGCCGCCGGGAATATCTTCCCTTGCAATAGGGAGTGCGTCGGCAACCGATTCAACGTGCAAACTATCGGGGAAAACTTCTATTCCGCCAAGCTTTACGTATTCGCTCGCTACAGCTTTTCCCGTAACTGAAATAACCGAATCAAGCGTGATTTTTTCGAGTTCGGGTATTAATTCGGGGTGGTTTTCCTTTTCGATTGTAATTTGAACCTTACCTGTTATGTCTTTTAAAACGATAAAAGCCATAGCTTTTCTGTCCCTGAAATTTTCAACAAAACCTTGAATAAGAATGTCTTTTTCAAGATTATTCGCTATATCGCGGATGTAAGTTCTTTCCATAAATTATCTCCTTATCGGGCAATTTTGCAAAAAAATCGATAAATTCGCTAACGCTTTGATTTTTTAATCTTGCACGTAACGATTTATTTCATCTGCACCATGAATAGCACGCAAAAGCCGATGCTTAATTTACTCTTTTTTATATTATATATTTGTTGCAAAATTTTGTCAACGTATGGCAAGCTTTTAACAAAAAAATCAAATGCTTTTTTAATTATTGCTCTTTACAGCGTGTGTAAATATATCGTAAAAACAACTTAAAAACGTATAATCAATTTGCTTTATTACGCACAATATGTGTGCCTATAGGTCGATTATCGCAGTATTAGGCATTTTTATCGCAATAAAACATTGAAAAAAATTTTAGCTTTTTTGTTTTCGGTTTTATATACAAAATCCATTAAATAATTTGTTTTAATCTTTCTTTTTCGCTAAGATCGGTTAGTTTTGTTTGGGGCACTTCCTGTTTTTTTAGCGAGAAAGTAGCGGGTTCGTACCACTTTTTCATTGAAAATCCTATTGCATAATGCTTAACACCGGCTTCGATAAGTACGCTTGCTGCGGTTAAGCAATCGTCAATAGTCATATAAATTGCTTCGCCCTTTTTTACATTGGGACCGGGTTTTAAGTAAATATCAAATGTACCAAGGTAGGGTTCTTCGGGATAAGTTGAAGCAACCTCTTTTAAATACTGCTGATTTTCGTCAGTTTTTTTGCTTATGGTGGGAACGGTAATATTTACCACGACTTTTTCGATATCTTGAACCCTCAATTGCTTGCCTTGTGCGGTTACGTCTTTGCCGTAAACGGTTAATTGGGGCACATTCTTTTTTACGGGGTGATTTTTTATCACCGAGGGAATCATAATAAGCATCATAACCAAAATCATTCCCATAAATGCGGCTATCATCCACTGTTTTGTTGCGACCATAGAACCTATTACCATACCCAAACACAATGTTAACAAGATAAGCAAACTGAAATATTTTACACGTCTGCTTTTGTTATATTCGATGTTTGGATAAAAATTTTGTTCTTTTTTTTGATTAACCTGAACAACGGTTTCTTTTTTTTGCTTTTTATTGTTGGACATTTTTTTACTCCATTTTTTTTATTTTTTTATTTATTTTATGTAGCTGCACTTATAAAAAACGTTAAGTTACGCTTACCCACAGCATTTTCATACCTTAATGCTTTTAATTTATTACGTTAGCTTACTGCAATTATTCGTTATTTTCGCTTTCTTCTTTTAAGTTTTCTTCTGTAATACCGCTATCATTCGATTGCTCTTGCGGCAATTCCTCTTCCGCGTGGTCGGTAATTTCATCTAAATCGGAAAGATCACACTCTTCGTCCAAAACAGCCTTTTCAAACAACTCTGAAAGAACGGAAGTATCTTTAAGACCTTTTATCTTAACCTTTTCCTCCCCTAAAAACAGCACGATTGCGTTTTTATCCGTTCTGAATGCGGTTATTTCGGATAAATTTATAAATGTTACCGAAACAGGCTTTACCCCGGAAACAATTGCAAATCGTTTATCGGTAAACGCATACCACACGTCGGTTTTCTTTATTATTTTTATTAAAATAGCCATAATCCAACCGACAAACGGCACAATATGAACAAAGGTGCAACCTATTATAATATAAATGTACCAAGGTTCTATTTTTACCGTTTTTTGCAAGCTATATGCCACCCCCACCAAAAAACAATCGCCTGCAATGGTAAACAACGCAAGTAAAAATGCAAAGGTGAGTTCGGTATACGCCGCACTACTACTTGCCGCACGGGTTTTATACAACAATTTCTCGTTTACGCCGAGGTACGGCGAAAAATCGGTTTTTTTCTTTTCCATATTGTTACTCCTTTTTATTAAAAAGCATCGATAATCGACTTATAGCCCCGTTTTTAACAAGTCGCGGATTATTTCGCCTGCAATTAGCAGCCCTGCCGTGGCAGGTGCGTAAGAAATACTTGCCGGTGTTTGCTTACGAACGTTTTCACCCTTAAAAATTGGCTCCTTAGGCGGTTCTTTTGAATAAACCGCTTTAATATTTTTAATGTTGCGAATTTTAAGTTCTCTCCGCATAACTTTTGCAAGCGGACAAACTTGCGTTTGTTCGATTGGCGCAACGATAAATTCTTGTCCTGTTTTATTGCCGGTCCCCATACAACTTATAATAGGCACGTTGGCAAACTCGGCTTTTTCAGCCAACAATATTTTAGATGTTACCGAATCTATACAATCGGCAATATAATCAAACCTTTCAAGCATAAAGCTATCGGCGGTGTTTTGATTGTAGTATTCATCACGCACTTCAAGCTGTAAATCGGGGTTAATATCTTTTAGCCGCTCAGCGGCAACTACCGCCTTCTTTTTACCCACCGTAGAATGAAGTGCAAATATCTGTCTGTTAATATTATGTACGGCTATAACATCGTTATCGCATATTAGCAGCCTACCTATACCCGCCCTTGCTAAGGCTTCGGCAACATATCCGCCAACTCCACCCAAGCCAAAAACGGCAACCGAAGATTTATTCAATTTTTCAAAATTTTCATAACCTATAAGGCTTATTTCTCTTAAAAAAGCATCCATTTTTGTATACAATATTTGTTTAATTTACAACCTTACCGTTTTCCACAATAAAAATTTTAGCGTCGTAATCCGATAATTCTTCGGCGTCGGTGCAAGTTATAATCGTTTGAATTCCGCTTAGCATATCAATAAGCCGTTTTTTTCTTACTTTATCGAGCTCGCTCATGGCGTCATCTAAAATAAGCACGGGATATTCGCCAAAATGTTTGGCAAAAACTTTAAGTTCGCCTATTTTTAACGAAAGCGCCGCCGTGCGTTGCTGCCCTTGCGAAGCAAAAATACGGGCATCAGAACCGTTTATTTTTATTTTTATATCGTCACGATGCGGCCCCTGCGTTGTATAACCAAGCTCCATGTCTTTTTGCATGTTATCGTAAAGAACTTGTTTTATTTGTTCTTTTATTTGAGCTTCGCTGCCGCTAAACTTATAATCGCAACCGATTTCCAAACATTCCTTTCCGCCGGTAATTTCGCTATGTGCTTGTTCGCAAAGGGGCTTTAATTCCCGCAAAAAATCGTTGCGCATATAAACAATTTCAGAAGCAACCGTAGAAAACTGTTCATCCCATACGGGTAAGGTTTGCAAAACAAGCTCTTGATCGTGCTCTTTAAGCAAGCCGTTGCGCTGCAAAAGAATTTTTTTATATTTTTGCAAAGCATAAAAATATTTACGATTGATTTGCGATAAGGCTATATCCATAAATCGCCGACGATCTTCCGGACTTTCTTGTACGAGTTTTAGCTGTTGCGGATTAAACATTACCGAATTTATATTACCTAACAGTTCGCCCGTTTTTTGCACGGGGACACCGTTTAAGCATATTTTTTTGCCGCCCTCTTTTTCGAAATCGACAGAAACGTTTATTACGCCCATTGACGAAAAAGCCTTAGCTTGAATATGCGCGCTGCTACTATCGTAATTAATTACCTGTTTTTCTTTGGTAACCCTCGGCGAATAGCCCGTACAAAGAAAAAATATAGCCTCGGCGGCGTTTGTTTTGCCTTGAGCGTTATATCCGGATATAATATTAAGACCTTTTGAAAATTCAAAAGATTGAGAAACATAATTTCTGAAATTATTTAAAATTAAATTTCCTATATACATACCTATACCCGTCTTGTTTTTTTCAGACACATTCTAATAACCTACCGTAACAAAAACCGTAAGCTGAAAAAAGCATTGTAAAATTAAAAAAACGCTATCGCTATATTCTTGCTTTTTATTTTATTTTAATGTATAATGA
>CAZPFZ010000015.1:0-14328 GCA_964585955.1 uncultured Acidiphilium sp. | reverse complement strand
CAACTATATGGATACACAGGAGGGAAAAAATCTTCCCGTTAAACATTGTATAAAAGGTACTAATGGATATAAATTATATGGAAAAGTTGGAAGTATATTTGATCCAACAATGGATTTATATTTTGAAAAAGAAACATTTCCTTCGTTAGATTTAGCAAATTACTTAAAAAATAAAGATTATGATGAAATAGAATTATGTGGATTAGTTTCAAATATATGTGTCTTAAGTAATGTAATTATGGTTAAATCCGCTTTACCTAATGCCCATATTATTGTTGATCACAATTTAACAGCTAGTTTTGATGAAGAACTAAATGACGCAACTTTAAAAATCTTAAAAGGAATCCACGTGGAGGTACGTTAAATGAATTACACAATGTTAATGGATTATTATGAATTAACAATGGCAAATGGATATTTTAATTCACCATATCGTGATACAATTTGTTATTTTGATTTGTTTTATCGTCAAAATCCTAATGGTGGCGGATATGCAATCTTCTGTGGACTTGAAACAATCATTGAATACATCAATAATTTAAAATTTACCGAAGAAGATATAAATTACTTACGTAGTAAAAAAGATTTTAGCGAAGAATTTCTAGCATATTTAAAAAATTTTAAATTTACAGGTGATATCTATTCTTTTAAAGAAGGAAATATTATCTTTCCAAATGAACCAATTTTAACAGTTCGTGCTAAAGCAATTGAAGCACAAATTATTGAAACATATTTATTATTATTAGTTAACCATCAATCATTAATTGCGACAATATCAAAAAGAATCGTTATGGCAGCTGATGGAAGAGCTGTAATGGAATTTGGTTCAAGAAGAGCACATGGTGCTTCCGCCGCAATCTTAGGTTCACGTTCAGCTTATATTGCGGGATGTGTTGGTACAGCCTGCGCAATAAGCGAAGAATTATATGATATTCCTGCCCTTGGAACGATGGCTCATTCATGGGTTCAAATGTTTGATTCAGAATATGATGCATTTGTTTCATATTGCAAAACATATCCACATAATGCGACATTATTAGTAGACACATATGATGTTTTAAAAAGTGGAATTCCTAATGCAATAAGAGCATTTAAAGACGTTTTACTACCAATGGGAATCAAAAAATGTGGAATTAGAATAGATTCAGGCGACATTACTTATTTAACAAAAAAAGCACGTAAAATGTTAGATGAAGCAGGCTTAGACTATTGTAAAATTTGTATTTCCAATTCATTAGATGAATATATCATCAGTGATGTATTAAACCAAGGCGCAAAAATTGACACATTTGGGGTTGGTGAAAAACTAATTACCTCAAAATCTGACCCAGTTTTTGGTGGCGTATATAAGTTAGCCGCAATCGAAGAAAATGGTAAAATCATTCCAAAAATAAAACGAAGTGAAAATACAATTAAAATAACAAATCCAGGATATAAAAAAGTCTATCGTATTTTCGTTGATGGAAAAATGTCAGCGGATTTAATTGCCTTAGCAGATGAAGTATATGACAATAAAAAACCATTAACAATCTTCGATGAAAGAGAAACATGGAAACAAAAAACATATGAAAATTTTGAAATTGAAGATCAACATGTTTTAATATTCAAAGATGGAAAACAAGTATATCAAAATCCATCGACAAAAGAAATCAAAGAATATTCACAAAAAATGTTTGATAGCCTTTGGGAAGAAGTAACAAGATTTACAAATCCCCAAAAATACTATGTTGATTTATCAGAAAAACTATATCGCTTAAAATACAAAATGTTAGGTGATATCAATCATAAATAAAAGTTAGGCAATGCCTAACCTTCGAAAGTAAAAAACTTAGGATGGATACGCTAAGCTCAAATATTACATGAGCTTAGCGTTATAATTTAAATCCTAGTTACCCGCAAAACAAGCGACAGTACAATTAATCGGATCAAAACATTGAACAACACAAATACATTCAATGCGCATCACAAAAGTTTGTGTAGTACAAGTAATCATACCATCAGTATCTTCTAACAAACGTAAAACAACTGTATCATTACCACGAACTTCTTCGATTCTAAATAAATTTACAGTCGTATCGCCATTTTCAATCGCAAGACGAGCACCACCACAAAGATAAATTGCAATTGGCTTAGTATTATACATCATATTAATCATACAATTATCACAACGACTTAAATTATTATTCGTAATTGCGTTTCGCTGCATTGTATCGATATTTTTAAGTAACCCAGCAATTGTATTATCAGTAGTTGTATTACGAGCGGTAGTAACAGTTTGATTACAACCAGTTGAAAAACAAGCCATCCACAAGCACCTCACTTTCACTACTAATATATGAAAAATTAAAAAAAATGAATGGGTAAAAAACTATAAAATCTGAGGTAACATATGTCAAAATATCCAATCGCGAAAGATTTTCACTTATTAAATTACTATAAAATTCCGATGAACAATCTGACATTACCAGTTATGAAAATTGGTAGTGGAATCTTTAACAAAAAAAACAAACCAATGGAAAACTTATCAATCAGTGAAATCACAATTACAACATCAGACAATTATCAACTAAAAGCAATCCTTTATAAACCATTAAGTGAAAATTTACTACCTTGTATCCTTTATTTCCATGGAGGAGGATTTGTCACTAAAGCAATTTCCCTTCACTATGAACTTGCAAAAAGATATGCAAAAGAAGTAAATGCAGTTGTAATTTTAATCGATTATCGATTATCGCCAAAATACAAATATCCAACTAGTGAAAATGATTGTTTTGATGCTTATAAATGGATCTTAAATAATCAAACAAAACTTAAAATTGATATCAATAAAATAGCTTTAGCAGGAGATAGTGCCGGCGGAAGTTTATGCTTAACAACATTAAAAAACATCATTGACAATAATCTTAAATTACCAATCATGCAAATGCTAATTTACCCAGTTATCGACAATAAAGAAAACCGTAAATCAATGAAAATATATCAAGATACCCCAGTATGGAATGCCATCAATAACCATAAAATGTGGAAATATCATTTAGATAATCAACCATTCCCCGATCCATTTAATAAAAAATACTTAATAAAAACATATATTGAAATTGCACAATTCGATTGTTTAAAAGATGAAGGAAAAGATTATTACAATTTTCTAATAAAAAATAACATCGAATCTACACTAAATGAAACAATAGGCACAATCCATGGTTATGATTTTATTCTCAGAAGCGAAATTACTAAAACAAGCATTAAAAAAAGAATAAATTTTTTAAAAGAAGGATTTAAAAAAAATAAAAACGACATATTTGATAAATAATCAAAAATATGATATACTAACAATAGATAATCAAATAAAGAAAAGGTGACAATATGAAATTATATTCTCTTTTACAAATTCTTTCCGAGACGAACAATAACTTTGATTACGATAAACTTGGAAAAATTGCCATTTTTATCGCTATCTTTGTATGTTGCGTTCCCATCATTCTTCTTGTCTTAATTGTTTGTATCAAAACAATTATCAAAAAAAGACGAGCATATCGAGGAATCAATATCCCCAAACAAAATCAATTAAATAACAACTATGAAGAACTATTTGGTGGCGATAATAACATCATTTCAATCAAAAAAGAACTAAACAGAGTCAGCATAACTGTCAAAGATTTAGAACTAGTTCAAACATCAAAACTTCAAGAATTAAAAATTGGTGTCTTAATTATGGGAAATATCGTTAAATGCTCATCAAGTGAATTTGCAAGCTACTTTAACGAAAAAAATTAGCCTATCAGGAGCCTGATAGGCTTTAATCAAGGAGAAAACAATGAATAAAATTAATTTTGAAAACATCGTAAATAATAACAAAGAAGATTACATTACTCGCCTAAAAGAATTATTAAAAATAAATAGTATTTACGATGAAACAACAATTACAAAAGATGCCCCTTTTGGAAACGGAATAAGAAAATGCCTTGACCATTTTTTAACAATGGCAAAAAATGATGGATTCAAAACATATCAAGATGGTGGATATGCGGGATTAATCGAATATGGTGGAAACAATAAATCAGTGGGAATCCTATGCCATTTAGACGTTGTACCTGTTGGCGATGACTGGACAAGCGATCCATTTAACCCAATCATCAAAGATGGAAAACTAATCGCCCGTGGCGCAATGGATGACAAAGGACCAACCATGGCCGCATACCTTGCTTTAAAAATAATCAAAGATTCAAACATCAAACTAAAAAATAACATCCAAATTATTTTAGGAACCGATGAAGAAACAGGATGGCGAGGAATTGAACATTACTTCAAAAACCATCCAATGCCAGAAATAGGCTTTGCTCCTGACGCTGATTTCCCGTTAATTTATGGTGAAAAAGGTATGATTCATGGCTATATCACCGGAAAAGGATTTGAAGACGAAGACATCATTTACCTAAAAGGAGGAAATAGATTCAATATCGTCATCGATAAAGCTGAATCAATGACAAAAACAGATCATAGCTTAGATTTTTACAAATTCTTAAATGACAATAATCTTCAAGGAAATTACGAAAAAAGACCAAATGGCCATTATTACCAAATTATCGGTACAGCAGCCCATGCAATGGAACCTGCAAAAGGAAAAAATGCCGGAACTTATCTAGCATTATTTCTAACAAAATATACAAACAACAACTTAATCAAATTTATCGCCAATCACATCCATAACGATTTTGATTTAAAATCACTAGGACTTGATTATCATACCGAAGAAATGGGAAACCTTACTTGTAATATGGGAATTGTTGAAATCGAAAAACAAGCAAAAATCGGTTTAGACTTACGTTATCCTATTGGTTTTTCATATGACAATTTCATCAATATAATGACAGAACAAACAAAAAACAAAAACTTAAACTTAGTTGATTTTACAAATAAAGTCCCACATTATGTTGATCCAAAAGATCCTCTTGTTGAAGGATTATACCAAATATATGTCAAACATACAAAAGACTACATCAATAAACCAATCACAATTGGTGGTGGAACATACGCAAGAGCATTAAAAAAAGCTGTCGCCTTTGGAATGGAAATGCCAGGTGATGAAACAGTAGCCCACCAAAAAGATGAATATTTAAGACTAAATGCTTATTTTCAAGCGATTTTAATCTATATTGATGCGATACTATATTTAGGAGAAATCGATGCGTAGAAGAAATGTCAAAAACATAACCGAAAGAATCAAAAATACAACCGATTTACTAATTCAAAATCCTGAACAAAACAAAGGGAATTGGCAAAATGTCTTTAACAACAATAATCCAATTTATCTAGAAATTGGAATGGGGAAAGGCGATTTTATCATTGAACATGCAAAAACATATCCAAACATCAATTTCATTGGTTTAGAAAAATATCCATCCGTAATCATTCAAGCATATGATAAAGCAAACGAACAGAACATACCAAATTTAAAACTAATACCATATGATGCGGATAAAATATTAGAAATATTTACAAATGAAATTGACAAAATATATTTAAATTTTAGTGATCCATGGCCAAAAACACGCCACGCAAAAAGAAGACTAACAAACAAGACCTTCTTACAAAAATACCAAACAATCCTAAAAGAAAAAGGCGAAATCGAATTTAAAACCGATAACAAAGACTTATTTACATATAGCATTTTAGAAATGAACAATTATAAAATGGAATTCTTAGATTTATCATTTGATTTACATCATGATAAAGAAGAATATATCATCAAAACAGAATATGAAAAAAAATTCATTGCGAAAGGCAATAATATCTACTTTATAAAGGCAAAATTCTATGGAACAAGAAATTAAAAATGTTTATGTTGGTTCAACCAATATCATAAAAATCAAAGCATGTCGTGAAGTTATTGAACCATTTGGGTATCAAGTAATTGGCAAACAAGCAAATAGTCAAGTTTCAAATCAACCAAAATCAGATGAAGAAACATTACTTGGTGCTATTAATCGCGCCTTAAATCTAAAAGAAGGATACTTAAGAATAGGTTTAGAAGCAGGTGTAGCTTATCAAAACAACATCCTTTTCTTAGTCAATTGGGGAGCACTAATCGACGAAAATGAAAATATCTATGTTGCTGGAGGAACAAGAATCCCTCTACCAAAACCAATCGAAAAACTAATTTTTGAACAAAACTTAGAACTTGCGGATGCAATGGATCAATATTACAACACAATCGATATCAAACACCATTCAGGCACAATCGGTTTTTTCACAGAAGACCAAATCAAAAGAGAAGAAATTTTTACCCATATTGTAAAACTACTATATGGACAATATCTACACTTTAAAACAACAGGAGAAAAATAAAATGAAAGGACTTATTTTACTAGCAGATGGCTTTGAAGATATCGAAGCAATCACAACAATTGACTTAATAAGAAGAGGAAATATTCGCATAGATATTATATCAATGAATGAAACAAAACAAATCATTTCAAAATCAAATATCACATATTTTAGCGATTACACAATCAATGATATAAACTATCATGATTACACCTTTCTAATTATTCCCGGTGGATCAGCAGTTGAAAGTTATCATTTAAAAAGTGATACAACAACAAAAATTGTAGACTACTTTGAAACAAATAAACTACTTATCGCCACAATATGTGCAGCTCCAAGTATTTTAGGAAAACTAAATTATCTAAATCAAGAAAATTTCACATGTTTTCCAACATTTGAAAAATATATGCCAAATGGATACTATCAAAAAGAAAAAAAGGTCGTTGTAAATAACAACCATATCACATCAAAAGCAGCTGGAACTTCATTTGAATTTGCATATCAAATTATCAAATATCTAAAATCAGAAGATCTCGCAAAAAAGGTTTTAAACGAAGTATACTACTAAAGCAGTTAAACAACTGCTTTTTTTATGCATTTAAACAATAATAACTACCTATAATTAAATAGGTGAAAAAATGAACAAAATATTAACAAAATACAATGCCATATTTGGTGGTGGTGGTGTAAAAGGAATCGCCTATTTAGGAGCACTCCTTGCGCTTGAACAAAATGGATTCATCATAAACAGAGCAGGAGGAACATCGGTTGGCTCAATCATCGCAAGTTTAATTGTTATGGGATATAAAAGCACAGAATTAATCCAAATTATTAAAACAACAAACTTAGACAACTTATTCAAACCATATCAAAATAACATCAAAACAACAATCAAAAACAAAGGAAAAATTTCAAACATCGCCATTTATAATTTTTTAAAACCATTTTATATCAAAAAACGCTGTTGGTATTATCAAGACTTAATCAAAGACAACAAACCACTTTTAAAAGTTGTCACAACACAACTAAAACCATTCAAACAAATCATCATCCCTGATGACTTAAACATAATCAACAAATATCAATTTCCAATCATCGATAGTATCATTATGAGTTCGGCTTATCCATTTTATTTTACCCCGTACAAAATAAACAAGCAAATATATATTGATGGGGGAATCAAACAGAACATCAATCTAAATTTATTTAAAGATGAAAAAATATTAACCCTAGCCTTCACATTATCAAAAAACAAGCAAATCTATAAGAAAATAACAAATGGATATTTAATCAATATCGATACAAACAATATCAAAACCCTAAATTTCAAACTAAACCAACAAGAAATAAAAAATCTCATCATGCAAGGATATCAGACAACATTAATATGGCTTCAAAATGAACACAAAAATCATTCATAGTAAAAATTTCTTGCATTTTTTTTCATTTTATGATACAATAAGATGAAATAGACAAAGGTGATTTTATGAGAAGAAAAGAATATATTTTAAGAATAGCATTAGTTCTTGTCATTTTAACAAGTACAATTGGTATTCTATATTTTATGCCAAACATCATTTCTAAACAAAATATTATAGCTTTAGTCTTAGTTGTAATTCTTGTTGCGTCACTTAGTTGGCTTATTGCAATCTTTGCAAATGCCAAACAAAGTAAAACAACAAGTGTCTTAAAAAACAGATTATCAATGTGGAATAGCATTTCATATCGTGTAAAAAAAGCTGGTGAAGCTGCTTTTAACCGTTTAGAAATCGGAATAATTATCACTAACGATCGTTGGAAAATTCTTTGGACAAACGATAAAGCACGAGATATCTTAGAAGATCGTTTAGTAAACAGAGAATTAGTCAATGTTTGTAAAGAATTATACACCGGCTTAATGGAAAATAAAGGTGAATTCAAAGTAAGCATTAAAAAAAATATCTACCGTGTAAGCCATTTTGACGATGCGCATGTTATTTATTTAACAAACATTGACGATTTTTCAAACTTACAAACAAACTATGAAAATAGAATTAAAGCCATCGGCTATATCAATATCGACAACATCGAAGCCGCCTTATCAGGATTTGATGACCAAGAACGAGATGAATATCGAATCAAAATTAATGGCATCATCAGTAAATGGGCTGACCAATTTCATGCTTTTTTCAAACCTCTTGGTGATAACCGATATTTATTAGTAGTCGACCGCGAGGATTTAGAACAAATGGTCGATGATAATTTCTCAGTCCTAGATGATATTAAAAATATCATGCATGGCAATAGAGGTTTAAGAATAACAATAAGTATGGGAATATCTTGTACAGATAAAGTTGGAAATGAATTTTTAAAACTTAATAAAGCATCAGAAAGAGCAAGCCTAGCATTAGATAAAGCCCTAAACCGTGGTGGAGACCAAGTAGTTTTAGAAATGGATGGAAAAGAACGCTTCTTTGGCGCAAAAGATGATGCAATCGCAAAAGATGTAAAAGTTGAAGTAAGATTCAAAAGCGAAGAATTACAAGATTTAATGGAAAGCTCAAACGTTATTTATTCAATTGCCCATAAAGCAATGGATGCGGATGGATTTGGTGCTGCATTATGTATCTATAAAATGGCAAAAACATTAGGCAAAGAAGCTTATATCATCATTGAAGATGATCCAAGAAGCCAAGGAATTGACCAAACAGTTAGAAAAATTTACGATTCAATTCAAACAGAATATAAAATTCTAGCATCAGATATCGTAACACCTGCTGAAGCAATCAAAAGACATAAAGAAAATGATTTATTAATGATTGTTGATTTCCAAATTTCATATCAACTTGTTAATATGCAACTATTAAATGTTTTTAAAAAATATGGAATTATTGACCATCATAGAAAAGGTGATGGCGCATTAGAAAACTATCGCTATTATTACTGTGTTCCTTATGCATCTAGTAGTGTTGAAATTTTAATTCAACTTTGTGAATTCTGGAAAGAAGAAGTTAAATTCTCTCCTAACGAAGCAACATGGCTTCTACTTGGAATTTTAATTGACACAAACAATTTCATTTATCATTCAAATCCACAAACATTTGAAATAGCATCACAACTAAAAAGGTTTGGCGCAAACATGACTTTAATTCAACGTTTATTAAGCGATCCAAAAGAAGAAGTCATCAGGAAAAATGAATTTATGGAAAATATTGAATTCCATCATGACGGAATCATTGCTTTTAGTTTCCAACAAGACAACAATCAAACACAAGAAAGAGCATTCCTTGCGAAAATTGCGGACGAATTAATCGCTATTTCTGGCGTTGAACTTGGTATCGCCATTGGATACTTATCAAAAACACAAGTAGGTGTCAGTGCGCGAAGTCTAGGAAAAGTAAATGCACAAATTATTATGGAAAAATTAGGCCCAGCTTTTGAAGCCAAAGATGGTTTAAAACATGGTGGTGGTGGTGGACATTTTAATAATGCTGCTGCGCAAATCAGTGACTTTACTTTAAAAGAAGTAAAAGAAGAAGTACTAAGATTAATCAATGAAACTATCAAAGAAGAAAACGCAAAAGTCATCTTCATTAAAGATGTCAAAGGCAAAGGCAAAATGTATGAAATTAAATCATTTGACAAAAAGACAGCTTATGAACTTTATGAAGACAATTGTGCTTTATATGCAACACCAGAAAATATCGAAATGGTAAATAACAAACGTCGTTTTGACGAAATAAGAAGAGAACAAGAAAACGAAATGATGAATGAATTAAAAACATTAATGGAATTAAATCCAATCAAAATCTCTTCAAAAACATATGAAAGTGGAAAGCTAAAAAAACCAATTTCTTTAAATCAAATTATTGAAGCGTTCGAACGTCAATATGGCAAAAAAATCGACAATCATTCAATTGAATACTTAAACGAAATTACAACATTAGGAACTTATAAATTAAGAGTAACACTAACAAAAGACATAATTACAACATTAACAATTAATGTCATCGACAACTAGGAGGAAAAATATGAAAATTATATTACTTGATGATGTCAAAGGAAAAGGAAAAAAAGATGAAATAAAAGAACTTCCTAATGGATACGCTAATTTCTTAATATCAAAAAAATTAGCCGTTCTCGCAAATGAAGAAAACCTAAAAAAATTAGCTGAAAAAAAAGCCTTAGAAGAACGTCATGAACAAGAATTAATCCTTCAAGCAAAAACAAATAAAGCATTACTTGAAACAAAACCAGTTAAAATAACCGTAAGAATTGGTAACAACGGTAGAATGTTTGGAACCGTAAGTTCAAAACAAATCGAAGATGCAGTTGAATCACAATTAAAAGTAAAAATCGACAAAAAGAAAATGGAATTCAAAGATAACATAAACGCAGTTGGTATCTATGAAATTCCAATTACCCTTCATAAATTAGTCAAAGCAACAATTAAAATAAACGTCGTTGCACAAGAATAAAGGAGAATCCTATGAATAGTGAGACACTAAAAAATTCTCTTCCTAATAGTGTTGAAGCGGAGATGAATGTTTTAGGAAGTATTTTACTCGACAATAGCGTCATTCAAAGCTTAGTTGGAAGAATAACCCCAGAAAGTTTCTATAATCCAGTTTATCAAGATATTTATCAAGCAATGATAAAACTTGACAAAAACAACAACGTTATTGAACCTTTAACAATCAAAAATATCTATGGTAGTATCGACCATAAAACAAAACTATCAGATGATGAACTAATGCATTACCTAATCGAAATAATCGATTTTGTTCCGAATGCTATTTACGTTGAAACTTACGTCAATATTATGATTGAAAAAGAAGTTGAACGAAAATTACTTGCAAATATGGACAAAATTCGTCACAACATTCTAAACAACAAATTAGAATATAAAGAAGTATTAGATAGTACAGAAACAGATATCGTTGATTTATTAAAAAATCGTAATACCAACGATATGATTCACATCAGTAAAGCAGCCCAAGATTATTACAATGATTTAATCAGAAGAGGCGAAAGTGATGAAAAATATATTGGCATTATTACCGATAAATATCCAGAATTAGACAAACTAACAACAGGCTTTAAAGACGGAGAATTTATCATTCTTGCGGCGAGACCAGCCGTTGGTAAAACAGCATTTGCCTTAAATTTAGCAAGCTTATTTGCGCATCAAGATAAAAATGTCGTTGTTTTCTCACTTGAAATGAGTGTTGAACAACTAATGCAAAGAATGTATTGTATGGAAAGTTCAATCGATGCGAACAAACTAAAAACAGGAACTTTAGACAAGGATGAAAAAGTTGCAGTTTCCGCCGCAAATCATCAATTACAATCGCTAAAAGTTTATTTTGATGATAGCGGTTCAAATTCAATTGGGGATATTCGCGCAAAATGTCGACAACTTCATCACAAAAATGAAATTGATATTTTAATAATTGACTATTTACAACTTATCAACAGCGATGACAAGAAAAACAGACAAGAAGAAGTATCACAAATTTCAAGAAGTTTAAAACAACTTGCAAGAGAATTACATATCCCAGTTATCGCTTTATCACAATTATCACGTAGCATCGAAACAAGAGAAAACAAAATGCCAGTTTTAGCTGACTTAAGAGAATCAGGAAGCTTAGAACAAGATGCCGATATGGTAATGTTCTTATTCAAACGTAGTGATATTGAAGGTGAAGACGACAGTAATTTTGACCAAACAGAAGGAAAAAAAGTCAAAGAAAATGAAGACAATATTCGTAAAGTTGTCCTTCAAATTTCAAAAAACAGACAAGGTTCTTTAGGACATGTCGATTTTGATTTCTACTCTGCTCAATCAAGATTCATCCAATCAATTGAACAATTAGATTTAATTCCGGCCAAGAAGAAAAAAAGAAAAAATAACAACTAGAAAGGATAAATTATGTTAGATCGTTTAGAAGTAATTAACAAGCGATACAATCAAATTACCGAGTTAATGACTGATATTGAAATCCTTAGCGATATCAAAAAATTAACTGAATTAAGTAAAGAACAAAAATCACTTGAAAAAATCGTTCTAAAATATCAAGAATATTTAAAAGTTCTTGACACAATTAGTGAATATAAAGAACTTATTAATGACTCAGATCCCGAATTAAAAGAAATGGCAGAAATGGAACTTCCTGATAAAATCAATGAAAAACAAATTTTAGAAGAAGAACTAAAAATCCTCTTATTACCAAAAGATCCAAACGATGAAAAGAACGTTATTGTGGAAATCAGAGGAGCTGCAGGAGGAGACGAAGCCAATATCTTTGCGGGGGACTTATACAGAATGTATTTAAAATATGCTGAATCAAAAGGATGGAAAGTTGAATTAATTGATTCAGAAGTATGTGAAGCAGGTGGGTTTAGTTATATTAGCTTTATGATTAGTGGCGATGCGGTATATTCATTCTTAAAATATGAATCAGGTTCACACCGCGTTCAAAGAGTACCAGTCACAGAATCACAAGGAAGAATTCAAACTTCCACCGCAACCGTTCTTGTAATGCCAGAAGCAGACGAATTAGAAGTTGAACTAGATATGAATGATGTTAGAATCGACATTTTCTGTTCATCTGGCCCAGGTGGACAAAGTGTAAACACAACAAAATCAGCTGTTCGTGTAACACATATTCCATCAGGAATTGTTGTACAATGTCAAGACGGTAAGAGCCAACATGAAAACAAAGCAAGTGCTTTAAAAGTTTTACAAGCACGCTTATATGACAAAATGTTAGAAGAAAAAGAAGCAGCAGAAGGCAAAGAAAGATTATCAAAAATTGGTCGAGGCGACCGAAGCGAAAAAATTAGAACCTACAATTAC
This sequence comes from uncultured Acidiphilium sp., assembly GCA_964585955.1. Classification (GTDB taxonomy): domain Bacteria; phylum Bacillota; class Clostridia; order Christensenellales; family Borkfalkiaceae; genus HGM11416. The sequence goes on along the minus strand of CAZPFZ010000015.1, from coordinate 1,163 downwards.
CCACAAAATCGTGTAACAGATCACCGAATTGGTTTCACAATCCAACAATTAGATCGCGTTATGGAAGGAAAACTAGATTCAATTATTGATGCTTTAATCGCATTTGAACAAAAGAAAGCTTTAAGTGTTTCAGAAGAATAAACTGTGAGGATTTCCTTACAGTTTTTTTAATATTTTTAAGCCTATAAATGAAGAATAATGCATAAAAATATATAGGTGATATAATTGAATCAAATCATAATCAATATTAACAAACTAAAACAAAATATCAAAACTATCAAAGATGCCACAAAAAAAGAAATCATTGCGGTGGTAAAAAGTAATGCCTATGGCTTAAATAGCAAATACATCATCAAATATTTAAAACAAGCAAAAATAAACTTTTTTGCATTTAATGAAATAGATGAATATCTTGATGTCAAAGATGAATTAAAAAACAACCAAATTCTAATTATGAATAGTCAAAAAAAATTCATCGATAATAAGAACATCCATTATACAATTAATTCAATGGAAGATCTAATTAACTTAAAAACTAAAAACAAAAAAATCAAAATTCAAATTCAAATTGATACAGGAATGAATCGATTAGGAATTAGAACAATGAAAGAATATCTTACAATTTTAAAAGAAATAAAAAAAAGTCAAAATTTAGAATTAACAGGAATATATACCCATTTTTCGTCAAACAAATTAGAAATAAACTACTATAACCGTCAAAAAACAAAATTTTTAGACTTTACAAAAATCAAACAATTACCTTATATCCACTCCGCCGCAACATCTTCATTAAACAAAGAAATCATCGGAAACTATGTAAGAGTAGGAATTGCTCTTTATGGTTTACCATTAACAAATAACCTAAAACCAATTTTTTATATCAAAACCCCAATAATTAATACCTTTTTTGTAAAAAAGGGTGAAAAGATATGTTATGGACAACAAATTATCAAAAAAAACGCCTATTTAAGCATTATTCCCTTAGGATATAATGAAATAGATAAAATAAAATATTTAACATACAAAAGCACAAACAAAAAATCAGAAAAATGTCATCTATTTGGAAAAAACTGTATGAATCATTCATTCATCATAAAAAATTTTCCTTTAAAAAAGTTTACTTACTTGTATCTTTTTTTAAAAAATGATACAATATATAAAGA
>CAZPFZ010000014.1:0-14862 GCA_964585955.1 uncultured Acidiphilium sp. | reverse complement strand
TAATATATCCAATTGTAAGCGGGTCTTCTTCATTTAGTTTGATACTGACAAATCCATCTTTTAATGCCATGCTGTCTATCATATTTCCAATTCCAATTGAATACCCTTAAGGATATGCGTGAACGGTTAAATTTTTCAAAGCACTAAAGGAGTGATAGAAAATGAAAAAAATATGGCTTTTGATCGTAGCCGCATTAATGAGCGTTATGTTTGTTGTGTCCGGTTGCGGCAATTCTTATTCTAACGGATTAAGTTCTTTAAGCGGAACCGAAACTTCTAACGGCGGTTTTGCCGTTGTTAAGGGCGATTATGTATATTTCATCAACGGCGTTGCTTCCAACACCGATGCCAACGATTACGGCAAAGTGGAAACAGGCGCTTTGGTAAGAGTTAAAAAGAGCGATCTTGCAAACGCTAAAGAAGCTAAAACCGAAATGGTAATCCCCTCGCTTTTTGTAGCGGGCGATAAAACTTCAGGTTTTTCCATTTACGACGATACCGTATACTTTGCTTCTCCCACAACGGCGAGAAATAAAGAAGGTACTGTTGAAAACAGCAAGCTTGACTTTGTAAAAGCTAACCTTAACGGAGCTAATCGCAAAGTTGTAAAAACAGTTGATTCAAACACTACTGCTTATCGCTTTACCAAAGTAGGCGGTGCAGTTTATCTTGTTATGAACACCGTAGACGAAGATTCTAATTCCGTTATGGCTATTTACAATATGGCAACGGGCGCAGCTGTAAAAATCGGTGAAGAAGATCATACCGCAAAAATAGCTGCTTACATCTTCCCCGAAGAACAAGATTTTGCCGAGATGTATTATACAAAACTTGTTTATAACGAAAATACCGAATCTGACGAAAAATATCACGAAATCCATCGTTTAACTATTGCTACCGGTAAGGACGAAGTTGTTTTATCGGGCGCAGGTCTTTTAATTGACGGTCAATCCGAAGCAGGTCTTCCCCGAAGAACAAGATTTTGCCGAGATGTATTATACAAAACTTGTTTATAACGAAAATACCGAATCTGACGAAAAATATCACGAAATCCATCGTTTAACTATTGCTACCGGTAAGGACGAAGTTGTTTTATCGGGCGCAGGTCTTTTAATTGACGGTCAATCCGAAGCAGGTCTTACCGGCTCTACTTTCACCCTTTTAAAAGACACAAAGGATTCGCTTTTTGTTAAAGCTGACGGATTAGATACTTCTCTTGTTACCGTTACTCGTTATTACGACGTTGCAAAGCAAGGTCTTGTAGAGCTCACTAACGGTGTTTCTGCCAATAACGGAAACGTTACTTGCATTAACCACGGAACAAAGAGCGCGTCAACAGTGTTTGGCACAAATTCTTATTTCGAAAGCAAAAACGCTATTTTCTCGCTTGATAGCACTTACGGTATAACCGTTTACAATGCCGATAACGAAAATAACGATGATTTTAACGAAGGTCGTATTCGTTTATTCCACGATGCCGATTTAGTTACTTATACCGTAAAATTCTGGAATAAAGATTCTAACGGCAATTTGTACTTGTACTTAGTTGATTCCGATAACTATTATTACAGAGTTAACGTTTCCGCTTTATATCAAAACGGAAGCAAGACGGATGCCGAAGGTAAGGTAGAAAAGGTTAACTTCCTTGCAAACTCCACTTCTTGGTATTTGCCCGAAGTTATAGAAGATAAGTACTTCTTATCTGTATACACTGCTTCACCTTATAACAGTTTTGTTTATGTATCCGATATGGAAAAGAACGCCGCTTTAACCGATGAAGAAATCGAAACTATTCGCAAAGCCGAAAAAGAAAGCGTTCAAGCCAACATCGATACTTGCATAAGCTTGCTTGGCACTTCCGCTCAAGAAACTTTAGATAAGTACATGGAAGAAAATTTTAAAGACTAATTTTCATAGCTTAAATAAGTAGAAAACAACTCTATGCCACAGAGGTGAGAATTTATCCTTACGGCATAGAGTTTTTTTACACTTTGGCTTTAAATCATTTGATTTATTTACTCGTTAGGTATAAACTGTTATAAGCAAAATAAGCCGCCGTGTGTTATACATACGGCGGTAAGTTATGTTTTACAATTTTATGCTTTGCTCGTTTGTGGCGTTTGGCTTAAAAAGGAAGGATTTTATGGTTACCGTAATTGTTTCACTAGCGGTTATTGTATGCATGGTGGCGGGCATATTCTTTTTGCCTGTTATAAAAATTAAAAAAATTTCGTTGGATAGCTATTGGGTGGTTGCTCTTATAGGCGCACTTTTGTTAATTGCTTTGGGGCAGGTGGGTTTTGTCGACGTAATAGAATGCTTTACTTCGGATAGCTCCGTTAATCCGCTAAAAATACTCGTTTTATTTATTTCAATGACGTTTTTATCGGTGTTTCTCGACGAGCTCGGTTTTTTTGCTTGGCTTGCAGATATCGTTTTAAAAAGTGCGGGTAAAAGCCAAATAGTGCTTTTTACGGTGCTATACGCGGTTGTTTCCGTACTTACGGTGTTTACTTCAAACGATATAATAATACTTACATTTACGCCCTTTATTTGCTGTTTTGCAAAAAATGCGGATATTGATCCGTTGCCTTATTTAATTGCCGAATTTGTTGCCGCAAATACTATGAGTATGACTTTGGTCATAGGTAATCCTACAAATATTTACATATCCACCGCCTACGGCATAAATTTTATGGAATATTTTAAAGTTATGTTTTTGCCGACTCTTGCCGCAGCAATAACGGCTTATGCTGTATTGTTATTGCTTTTTCATAAAAGACTTGGCAAAAAAACATCGCTTTCTTTTTCGCAAAGCAAAATTAAAGATAAGCCCTTGCTTATTATAGGCGTTGTGCATCTTTCCGTTTGTACCGTCTTACTTGCTGTGGGGTCTTATATTAATGCTCCAATGTGGATTATTTCTGTTATTTCGGCTTGCAGCCTAATCGCGTGCTCCGTTATAGCTTGCGTTCTTCGCAAGAAAAAAACCGACGTTGTTTTCGGCTCTTTTAAACGTTTGCCTTGGCAGCTCATACCATTTGTGCTTGCAATGTTTGTTATTGTTCTCGCCCTTAATTTAAACGGCGTTACAAGCAAGGTTTGCCAATTCCTCGGCGACGAGCTTTGTGTTTTTAAATATGGAATCACATCATTTTTTGCGGCAAATTTAATTAACAACATTCCTATGAGTGTGTTTTTTTGTTCGGTAATGGCTCCTCTTAGCGGAACGGCTTTAATGCAAGCAGTGTTTGCTACGGTGGCAGGATCTAACCTTGGCGCTTTTTTAACACCCGTCGGGGCGCTTGCGGGCATTATGTGGATAAGTTTGTTAAAAAAATATGACGTAAAATTAAAATTAACCGATTTTATAAAATACGGCGCGGCAATTTCGCTTCCGTCACTTGCCGTAACGCTTTTTGTTCTCTCTTTAATAATATAATAAAAATGGGGCTATAGGTCGATTATCGCGTGTTTTATGGTAAAAAGCACGCGATTTTTTTAGTCGTCTTTGGGGTGAAAAGTGTGTTTTTTTTGCAAAAAAATATGCAAAAAAAGGTAATATGGTTGCCTTTTGTATGCGGAAAAAGCTGAAAACGTTAAGTGAAGAATTGTGAATATTAGCGGGAAAAAAAATTTTTTTTGTTTTTTTGTGCTTAAAGTATTGTAAAATTTTTCGCGATATGTTAATATAAATGTAACCGATAATATATATATTATATATACAAGGCAAATAAGGGGGATGTTGTCCGAGTGGCAAAACCGTTTTGTCTTATCGGCAAATTATAGCACACTGGCTTCTTTAAAAAAACTTTTAAGGAGAATAAGGGTATGGCTGACAAAAAGAGATTGAGTACAATAATATGTTTGATGTTGGTAATCGTATGCTCGATGTCTACGATTTTTTCGCTTACGGCGTTTGCCCAAACGAATAAAACACAAACCGAAGTTAGCGAGTTTTATACTGCTAACGTCGATGCGGTAGAGCAGTCCGGTATCGATAAAGACGGAATGTTTGGCGCGCTTTACAATCAAGCGCAAACGGGCACTCAAACGGTAGTAGACGATATGTATAACAAGATGTCGCTGATATTTGAGCTTGCCGAAAAAGTCAACCTTTTTAAAGCGGAATTTGCCGACGAAGCTATAGTCGGAAAATACGCTCCCAAAACGGTTGTAAAAATAAAAAGTATTCGCGATGCCGTTTTAGAAGGTTGTTTTATAGAAAAAGAAACCGTTGCCGACTATGCGCTTTTAACGGCCGAAACCGAAAAATTTGCACAAAGTTTAGCCGATGCACAAAATCAAATACTTGCTCTTGCCGATAACGACGTTACCGATTTTGAAATAGCAAAACAAAAGGCAGCCGAAGAAGTATTTGACGAATATAACGCTATCGTTGCAAAAACCGAAAGTGCCGCTTTAAACAGCAATATATCGGCATACAAAAAAGAACTCGAAAAAATCCTCGCTTCTTACATAATAATTGATGGCGATAAAGTCGGAATAAAAACAGGCGGATTATTCGATATAACTTACGTTGCAACTCAAGCTTCGGCTTGCACCGAACAGCTTAACGCCGCTTTAGAAAAAGCTAAAACGCAGTTAAAAGCTTATCCGAGCAATGCTATAGAAGAAGCCGCTCTTGCGTTATCCGATTTTAGAGATTTAGAAAATCGCATAAAACAAGCTGAAACAAACGGAGCAGCTCAATCCGAAATAAACGCTCTTATAGCCGAGCTTCAAAATATGCAAGCTCCGCTTGAAGAAAAAGCTAAAAAAGCAGTAAGCCTTTATCAGCAAAAAACACCTGTTGAATACAGTGCCGAAGTTAAGTTGTTGCAAGCCTTTTTAGAAGGGGAGCCGTCGCTTTACGTTAAACCCGAATGCATTTCTAAGGTGTTTACCAAGGCGGTTAAAGTAACTGCTGTTTACGCGGACGATAACACGCAAGAAGCAAAGGTTATTCCTTATAACTGCACTGTTGTTGTATATGCAAACGCGAACGGTTCGGCTAAACGCAACGCTTCGCAAATGATAAAAGAAAAGAACGGTGAACTTTCGGTTGCTTACTTTATCAGTATATCGGTAAAATACGCTAACGAAAATCAAACCTATCCCACCACAACCGCCAAACTCCCCACTGCAGACGAAAACGGCAGAAAGGTTGTTTATAAAGTTGAACTAAACCTTAAAGAGTATTACGAAAATTATTGCCAAGCTCGCGGTTACGAAAAGGATAAACTTCAAAACATATCGGATGCAGTAGCTCTTTCTGGCGAAACGTCGCTTTGTTATGTTTACAGCCAAAAAGTTACTAAAGACAAATCCGAAATGTTGCTTGAAGAGTGCAATTACACGTTAGACGGCGAAAATCTTGTGTTCTACACTCCGCATTTCAGTTATTTCTGTATAGCCGGTGCAGGGCTCGATTCTCTCTTAACGGAGCCTTCGTTCTACCTAATTTTAATTATCGCAATAATTCTTCTTATAATAATCTTAAAAGCGCTTCTCAAACATTGGAAGTATGCTATTAAGTTTGAAAGCAACGGCGGATCACCCGTTAAAACAATTAAGGTTGCTAAAAACGAAGCTATCGTATTACCAGCAGATCCCGAAAAACCCGAATTTGTTTTTGCCGGTTGGTATACCGATAAAGAGCTTACAAAACGTTTTATCGACACAAAATTAAAACGTAGAGGCAGCATTAAGCTTTATGCAAAATGGGCTTCTCCGGTTAGCTCGGAACAGCTAAACGAATATTACGATAATATACGTCATTTGTTAACGTCGTACGAAAAACGCAGCTTTAAACCCACGCTCGGCGTAGAAGAAAAAGAGTTGTTGGCAAATATGTTTGGCGAAGAACGCAATATAGTATTGTATCTTGCATTAAAACCCGAAAGAGCCAAATCTATAGCAGGTGCGTTAAAGTTAGACCACAGCGATAAACAGTTTGCTAACTTACCCACCAAAATTGTTATCGCCAGCGAAGAAACTTATCAAACGGCTGTTAAACTCGCTAAAAAGACCTTGCTTGATAAAGGTTTACAATTAAAGGACGAACAGCCCGAAAAAATAGTTTCTACCCCCGAAGAACGTGCTGCAGGCTTTGCTTATTTCGTTACAAACGAAAGAGTTGTTAATCGTCCCGAAGATTATTTCGAAATGTTAAGAATTTATCTTAAATCTTACGTTTTAGAAAAAGACAACGGAATGTTTAAATCGGGCGATAAATTCACCTTTGCCAGAATTTACAAAACGGCAAAAGAGGTTAATTTATATCTCCCCGACGTAAAAGACGTTAAAGAACTTGAAAAAGGTACTAGAGACCAGAGATTTGAAGACACTCCCGTTCGCTTTATTGTTTGCGATAATACCGATTTACAGCTCGCAATAGAGTTAATTGATAAATGTATGGTTGCTTACGGCTTTGTTAAATGCCCCGAAAACAGCAACGACTTGACGGATGTAGATCTTCCCGATACCAACGGCTTTGCGTATACGGTAAAGTTCTAAAAATAAAAAGATAAAATGCAGGCGTCCGTTTTAAACGGGCGCCGTATTTTTTGCAGAGTGCGTTTTAAGCTAAAAAACGCATAAAATTTTTATAGGTTTTCACATAAAGGTCAAGTTATCAACAAAATTTACAAAAAAAATTAAAATTGTGGATAACTTTGTGGATAACTTAATAAATACACTTAACAAGTAAAAAATAGCGTTATGATAGATCTTAATAATTTCCATGTGTTAATAGGCGAAACCATGATGGAATGTCAGTGCATAGAGCACGACATAAAAGTTATTTATGCCGCAATGAAAAGCGGAGATTTTAAAAGTAATTATAAATTTATATCCGAATACACGTTGGGTAAAGCGCTTGTCGAATTAGAAGAATTGGATATTTGTAACGTAAACCCATATTTTTCGGTTAACGATTACAAGCTGCTCGATAGTATTCGCAATATACGCAATCATTGGGCGCATCGTGGTTACGTTAATTTTGTTTATCGCGAAGGCGACGAATTTTACAATGCTTTTAACGAACAGCTTTCGCGGTTAAAAGCAGATTATAAAATGCTTAGCGCGCTAAGCAAGCAAACCGAAGCTATACGGTTTGAGGTCATGCGGCGTTTTGGTAGATTAAAATAAAACAATATAACGGCATAGTAATATATTTTTATCACGTTAAAATATAATATACAACGGGGTAAATATGTTTTTATGCAAAAAATTAAAGTTAATCGTTATAAAAAAACGTGTGCAACGGTGATTGTTGCGTTTATGTGCGTTGTTAGCATTTTACCGTTTTATTCCTGCGCAAAACAGGTTGCTTTGGCGCCTTACGATAGCTTTTGCGTCGTAATAGATGCGGGGCACGGCGGTATAGATGGTGGCGGTATAGGCAAAAAACTTAAACTAAAAGAAAGCGATGTAAACTTAAACATAGCAAAAAAATTAGAAAAAGCTTTTTGCTTTGCCGGTTTTAATACTGTTATGACAAGGTCTTCGCAGGGCGGCTTATACGGAATTTTATCACACGGATTTAAAAAGCGCGATATGCAAAAACGAGCCCAAATAATTAACAACGCAAATGCAACCGTGGTTGTTTCCATACACCAAAACACATGCAACGATATTAACCGCCGCGGTGCGCAGGTTTATTATAAACAAGGCGATGCAAGCGGCTTGGCGCTTGCCGAAAATATCTGTAAAAGGCTTAACACGCTTTCTCAACGCGGACGCGATTGCACTGTTTTAGCAGCTGATTTTTATATTATTAATATTTCGCCATGTGCTTCAGTCATAGTGGAATGCGGCTTTTTATCCAATACAGATGATGAAAAACTACTCGCCGACGATAATTATTGCGAGCAACTTTCGCGCGAGATTATGTACGGAGTCATCGCCTATTTAATGAGTGTTTACAATGTCTAATGTGCAACGATTTACCAAAAAGGCAAAAAAGATACATTTAAGGCTTAACGAGTTCAAATCTCTAATGCTAAGGTTAAACAGTTTTTATTTAATGCGTTACGATGTATAATAAAACGATTGTAAAAAAACGTTTAATGTGGTATAATAAAAACTATAAGAAGTAATCTTTTGCCGACGGGTAAAGGATATTCTTAAAGAAAATAACGCAAAAATTGATTATATTAACAATATACATTATTATATAAAGGTGAATGAATTGTTTGACATAAACGAAAAAATTACGGTTAGGCAAGCCACACTCATGAATCCTGTTGTGTTAGCGTATATAGGTGATGCGGTGCATAGCTTATACGTGCGCGAGAAATTGGCTTTTTCAACCGATAAAAAGAGCGGCGAACTTAATAAGCAAGAGGCAAAAAAGGTTTGCGCTACAGCTCAAGCTCGCGCGGCGGAGGGTTTGTTAAACGAATTTACCGAGGAAGAATCTGCAATTTATAGGCGTGCGCGCAACTCAAAAAAGGGGAGCAAGGCAAAAAATTCCACGGCGGGCGATTATGTAAAGTCTACCGGTTTCGAAGCTGTAATAGGGTATTTGTATATTACCGATCAGTTGCAAAGAGTTAACGAACTATTAGAAAAAGCAGAAAACATTGCTCAAGCTTTGTTGGTTAAATAAGTAAGCAAGCACACTCAAAAGATAGTTAAATAATAAAAGGAGCCTGCTTTTTTAAAGCGCAGGCTGTATACATAAAGGTTAAACGGTATGATTATAGAAGGTAGAAACGCAGTTGCCGAACTGCTTAAAACGCAAAAAACAATAGATAAAATACTTGTTCAAAACGGCATGCGCGACGATTTTTCGCGCAGGCTGGTAGATGAAATTCGCAAAACCAACGTTAAGTTGAGTTATGCCGATAAATCTGTTTTAGATAAGCAAAGTACAAGCGGAAGACATCAAGGGTTTATGGCTTTCGTATCTGATTTTGTTTATACCGAATTAGATGATATTATACAAAACACACGCGATAAAGACTGTTTTATTTTAGTGCTCGACGGCATAGAAGATCCGCATAACCTCGGCAGTATAATAAGGGTTGCCGAATGTGGCGGATTAGATGCGGTAGTAATAGGCAAGCACCGTAGCGCATGCGTTACCGATGCCGTTATGCGCATTTCCGAAGGCGCGGCAAACCATGTTCCCGTCGCACGTGTGACCAATATAAACGCGGCGGTTGAGGCTCTTAAAGAAGCTAACATTTGGGTTTACGGATTAGAGCTCGGCGGACAAGATATATATAAAACAAACCTTAAAGGTCGTTTGGCAATAGTTATCGGCGGCGAAGATACCGGCGTAAATAAGTTAACGCGCGATAAATGCGATGCTGTTATTTCAATCGGTATGAACGGAAAAATAAATTCGCTTAACGCTTCTGTTGCTTGCGGGGTAGCCGTATTCGAAGCTTTAAGACAGAGGAAAAACTAATATGACGACAGAGGTTTCTGTTATAGAAACAGCTGCCGACGAACAGCTCGTCCAAATGTATAAAAACGGCGAGGTCGCCGCATTTGACGAATTATATAACAGATATAAATATATAATTAAGGCGGCGTCGCATTCATTTTACTTGGTCGGCGGCGACAATGACGATCTTTTGCAAGAGGGTTTTTTGGGCTTGTTAAAAGCAGTGAACGAATTTAACGGAAAAAGCAGTTTTAAAAACTTTGCTTATATTTGCATAAGATCAAAAATGCTAACAGCCATAAAAAGTGCGCATAGTATAAAAAATCAACCGTTAAACGGGTATATTTCTATTTATGGCTCGTCGGTTGAATTAAATAAACTATTCGGCAGCGATCCCGAGGAACAGCTTATAAAAAGCGAAAACACGGGTGAACTTATAGAAAAAATAAATAAAAGGCTTTCTAAATTCGAAATAATAGTGTTTAAGGGCTATTTAGAGGGGTTATCGTATACCGAAATAGGCGCAAGATTGGGTAAAGACCCAAAAAGTATAGATAACGCTTTACAGCGCATCAAAAAAAAGATTTCTTCTATAAATCAGCAGTAAAAAACAAAGATTTAATAAAAATGCTGTTTTTGCATAATTTGTAAAAGCGCTTTAATAAACTCACCTAAAAAAAAGGAGCAGTTATGTCCTATCTGGCATTATACCGTGCGTTCAGACCAAAAACTTTTGACGAAATTATCGGACAGGAGCACATTGTTCGAACGCTTATAAATCAAATAAAGACCGATAAAATAGGTCACGCATATTTGTTTTGCGGGGCGCGCGGCACAGGTAAAACCACGGCAGCCAAAGTTTTTGCGCGCGCTATAAATTGTATGTCGCCCATAAACGGTAGTCCTTGCGGCAAGTGCGAAGCTTGCCTAAAGCTTGATAATCCTGCTAATTTAGATATTCTCGAAATGGACGCCGCTTCTAACAACAAGGTGGAAAACGTAAGGGATATTCGCGATAAAATACAATATCCGCCCGTTGCCGGCAAATATAAAGTTTATATTATAGACGAAGTTCACATGCTCACAACCGAGGCTTTTAACGCCTTGCTTAAAACACTTGAAGAACCGCCCGCGCATGCGGTGTTTATTCTTGCCACAACCGAGGTGCATAAAATTCCGGCAACTATTCTATCGCGCTGTTTGAGATTTGATTTCAAACTTATTCCCACAAGGACTATTGCCGATCTTATTTGCAAAATTTACGATAAAATTCAAAAAAAATACACGCGCGAAGCTGTTAATTTAATTGCAAAAGCAGGAGAGGGCAGCGTAAGAGATGCTTTATCAATAGCCGATATTTGCGTTTCGTATACCGACGGCGAATTAACATACGATGACGTTTTAGAGGTGTTAGGAACTTCCGATCGCGCTAAAATAGAAGAGCTTATTAAGGCGATAATTAATGGTGATACAGGCGCTATTTTAACTTGCGTGGACGATTTATGCATGCATGGTAAATCGATTAGCGTGTTAAATAAAGACGTAAGCGCGGCTTTAAGGGATTTATTAGTGGTAAAAACTTGTAAAAATCCCGAAAATATTCTCGGCATGCCGCAGGATAAAATGTTGGAGCTTAAAAAAATAGCCGAACAATGCGATGTTCATGCATTGCTTAGGTATGTGGAAATTTTTTCCGTTGCCGAAGCCGATTTAAAATACAGCACGCATCCGCGCATTGTTTTTGAAACAGCCGCCGTAAAGGCAGGTATGCCAAGCGCAGATTATAATATAGATTCGCTCATTGCAAGAATATCTAAGCTCGAACAAGAGCTTGCAAATAAAACGTTTGCGCCGCAACCGAGCGCTCCTATAATACAAAACCTAAATAGGGTGCAAGAGCCAAAGGATGTAAGTGCAAACGCCTCAGACTTTGCAAATTTAAGTTTTGCCGCAAGTGAAAAAAATCAAGCGCACAAAAACAATGCTACCGATTTTTTATCTCAAACAATTACTTCGCAAAGTTTAAACAATCACGAAAAAACTTTTTTTGCCGATGAAAAAGTCGCCAAAAAAGAAAAAGCTAATGAAGATAACGGTTTTTTAAATTTTGTAGAGCAAACGGAGCAACAACAAGTAATTCAAACACCAAGTCTATCGGCTAACGATAAACCTTTGTTTGAAAGTGTGTCAGAAGATAAAAACAACAACGTCCGTACGGAAGCTAACAAAAATGCTAATTTAGCGTTTGGTCAAGCAACACTTGCGGGAACAATTGTTAATCACGGCGAGGCTGAAAAAACTTGGGGCGCAATTTTGCGCAAAATGCGGCAGGATAAAGAAATTATGCTTTGGGCCGCTTGCGACGACGTAAGCGTATCCTCTTCAAACGGCACTTTTATTATTTGTGCGCCGGGAGAAAACGAATATTCTTTCTTGGCTAACCCTGCAAACACGGAAAAATTAAGGAAATATTTGATTGCCGAAGGTTTTTCCGATTTGAAAATTGTTTGCAATAAAGAGGAAGCAGATTTAAAAATTGCGGTGGACGAAGAGACTGAAAAAGTGAAAGACCTTTTTGAAGGCGAAAAGATTGTTATTAAAGATTAAAAATAAAAAAGTACGTCTATAAGGCGGTTATCGCATATTTTAATAAAAAAACAGTTTATAAAAATTATTAAATTATTATAAACTAAAATGATAAAAATGTAATTTAATGATAAAGGAGTTATTATAATTATGGCAGGATACAAAGGCTTTGGTGGTTTTGGCGGAAACGCTCAAATGCAACAACTCATGAAACAGGCTCAAAAAATGCAAGAAGAACTTGCTGAAGCTCAAACCGAGCTTGAAGAAGCTGAAATAACAGGTGAAAGCGGTGGCGGACTTGTTAAAGTTACCGTAAACGGCAAAAAGGTTGTTTCGGGTATGAAAATAAGCCCCAATGCCGTCGATTTAGACGATATGGAAATGCTTGAAGATTTAATTATTGCCGCCCTTAACTCGGCTTACGAAAAAGCCGACGAACTTTATGCCGAAAAAATGGGCAAATTCGGCAATGCCGGCGGAATGTTTTAAAATATCGCTTACAATAAATATTTTTAACCTAAAAATTTTGTCGGGGGAGGCTAACCACCATGAAAGTCTTTATCGAACCAATCGGTAGGCTTATAAACGAATTTACAAAATTGCCGGGCGTAGGCACAAAAACCGCCCAACGTTACGCTTATAAAATTATAAACATGAGCGACGAAGAGGCGCATGCTTTTGCCGAAAGTATTATAAACGCGAAAAAACAGGTTAAATATTGCAAAATATGCGGAAATTATTCAGAGGGTGAAGTTTGCGATATATGTCGCGAAAGGCAAAGTGATGTAATTTGCGTGGTCAAAGAGCCCAAAGACGTTATCGCTTTAGAAAAAGCACATGAATTTTCCGGCGTTTACCATGTTTTACATGGTACGCTTAATCCGTTAGAGGGCATAGGACCTAATGATATTAAGGTTAAAGAGTTGCTCGAACGCGTAAAAAGCGGCAACGTAAAAGAGGTAATAATGGCTACCAATCCCGATGTAGAAGGCGAGGCAACGGCAATGTATATTGCCGCACTAATAAAGCCGCTCGGTTTAAAGGTTACCCGTCTTGCACACGGAATTGCGGTTGGTACAGACCTTGAATATGCGGATATAAGTTCGTTATCGCGCGCTTTAATAGATCGCCGCGATATGTAAATAGAATTAGTATTAACAAAAATAGTAAATCGTTCGTATAATAATTCGGACGGTTTTTATTTTATGCGCTTATTCAAAATGCAATCTTGCGGTAACGTTTATTATTATACTTGCGAAAAAAAGCCGAGCGATCTTTTTATAAAAACTGTTTGTGTGCGCGGTAAAACCGATGGCTTGGTTACTATATATAAAAGCAATAATTGTTATGGCTTTAAAATTTACAATAAAGATGCATCTTTTGCAAATTTTTGCGGTAATGCAAGTCTGTGCGTCGGCAGATATTTATTCGAGCAAGGCATAGTGAACAAAAAAGATTTTTATCTTAAAACCGATTGCGGCAATAAAAAAATAAAAATCTTTGGCGAACCAAATTGCTTAAAAGTCGGGCTCGAGGTCGGAAAACCGCACTTTTGTTTATCAAGTGAAACAATAAGCAATAAGCCTAAAATGCTATGCATCTCAAACGGGCAGGGTGGTTTTTTTAAAGGGTATTTGGTTAACGTAGGCAATTTGCATTTTGTTATGTTAAGCAGTGATAACGGTCAAAATATTAACGATTGCGAAAAAACGGTAAAAATACTCAACCAAAGCGGTTTATTTAAAAATGGGGTAAATGCACACTTTGTATCCTTAAACAACAATGTAATAACAAATATTGTTTACGAAAGGGGCAGCGGGCGCACTCTTTCTTGTGGTAGCGGCGCGGCGGCTGTTTTTTTTGTACTTAATAAATTGAATTATGTTAAAGAGAGTGCCGAAATATGTTTTGAAGGAGGAAATATATCGGTTGAAGCAATTAACGGTAATATTTACATAAAAGGGGCACCCACATACTTGCCTGTGCGCGACAAAATTTATGTGGAGGAGGTGGATTTATGAGAGTAAAGTCGGGTTATAGGTCGGTTAACGGCGATTATATATTTACAAAAACGGCAAACGCGGTAGAGAAGTTTAAACAATTAAACCCAAAAACCAAGGTTGTGGATTTAGGTGTTGGCGATGTAAATTTGCCGCCTATTAAAATTGTAAGCGAGGAGTTAAAAAGGCAAGCTACTCTTTTTTGCACTGAAGGCGGGTTTTCCGGATATCCTAAAGACGAGGGCGATTTTATATTGCGCGAAAAAATTTCAAACTATTACAAAAGCAAAAATATTTGCGTTTATCCGGACGAAGTTTTTATAACCGAGGGCATAAAACCCGCTTTAGCCGAACTGCTAAACCTCTCATATTTTAATCGAGCGTACATTCACTTGCCAAACTATCCGTTATACGGCGAGTTGTGCAAGGCAATGCGAATAAAAATCAAATGGGGCAAGCGGGAATATAATAAAATTTATATTTCTGATGACGCCTCTTCGTGTGATTTGTTTTTTATTTGTTCGCCGTGTAACCCAACAGGTAGTGTCATATTGAAAAACGATCTTGAAAAATGTGCTTTTTACGCACATCAAAACAACGGAATAGTTATTTTTGACGGTGCTTACGCCTCTTTTTGTAAAAATTATGTTTTTCCTCAAAATGTAAACTATTCCGAACGCATTATAGAGTTGCGGTCTTTTTCAAAAAGTTTGTCTTTTACCGGGTTGCGTTGCGGTTATGCAATTATCAAGCGCGCCAATCCTCTGTATAACGCCTACAAAAAAAGCCTTACATTAAAGCATAACGGCGTTAATATTATTGCTCAAAAAGCAGCGGCCGCTGTTTTTTGCAAAGAAGGCTTGCTACAACTTAAGC
>CAZPFZ010000013.1:0-14975 GCA_964585955.1 uncultured Acidiphilium sp. | reverse complement strand
ATTTAACTGTGTTGCGGTTAAAGCACCCGGTTTTGGTGACAGAAGAAAAGCTATGCTTGAAGATATAGCCGTTCTAACGGGCGGTCAAGTTCTTTCCTCCGACCTCGGAATAGACTTTAAGGACTTTACACCCGATATGCTCGGTAGAGCAAATCAAGTAAAAGTTGATAAAGAAAATACTACCATTATTGACGGCGCCGGCGATAAAGAAGCTATTAAGGCAAGAATTTTAGCCCTCCGCAAGCAAATATCCGAAACGACATCCGACTACGACCGCGAAAAATTACAAGAACGTCTTGCTAAACTTTCGGGCGGAGTTGCTGTTGTTAACGTAGGTGCAGCCACCGAAGTTGAAATGAAAGAAAAGAAATTGCGCATTGAAGACGCTTTAGCCGCTACAAGAGCCGCTGTTGAAGAAGGCATTGTTCCCGGAGGCGGTGTTGCTTTGTTGAGCGCTATTCCCGCACTTAAAAAACTTGTTAAAAATCTTTCGGGCGACGAAAAAACAGGCGCGGAAATTATCTTGCGCGTAGTTGAAGACCCGTTAAGACAAATTGCCGCTAACGCCGGATTAGACGGTTCTGTTATAGTAAACAAAATTGTTGCCGCTAAAAAAGCAAATTACGGATTTGACGCATTGCACAACGAATACGTGGATATGGTTGAAACAGGCATTATCGATCCTACAAAGGTTACGAGATCTGCTTTACAAAACGCAGCTTCGATTGCTTCTACCTTATTGACGACGGAAAGCATAGTAACAGATATCCCTGCACCCGAACCCGCAGCACCTGCAGGCGGCAATATGGGCGGAATGTATTAAGATAAGAACAACTAAGCATTAAAAATTAATAATTAAAAGAGGCTATTATTTAGTTGCCGTTTTTAACAAACTATGCAACCAAACATAAGCCTCTTTTTAATTATGCTGATCTATAAATATTTTATTTCCAAATGACAGGGGTTTTACCGTCGACGGCGTAATGCCAATAATTTTTGCTTGTGTCGTCTATATCATCTCTGCTTTCGGCATAATAGTATATTGCAATTTTTGAAGTATCTACTTTATTCTTAATTAATTTTTCGCTAGAATCAAATTGTTCTTGAATTCCTTCATAATACAAATTTTCTGCTTGAACATAAAAAGCTGCTTGCGTTAATACAACGGATAAAATGTGCGTTTTTACACTTATTTTTTAATAAATATTTCTTCTGCCGACTGCAACCCTTTGGGGTAACGTATTTCTTCTAACGGACAACCCGTAAAAGCCGACTTTCCGATTATTTTTATTTTCGATGGTAAAAAATCGAGATTTTTTATTGTACAACTAAAAAAATACAGACTGCTGTATTTCTTCCATTTCGTCGTTTAATGTTACATCTATTAATTTTTCGCAAGAGTTAAACGTTGAAGCAGGTAAATAAGTTCCGCTATAAATTTTTGCACTTGTTAAACTTTTACAAAAGCTAAACACCGAAATCTCCATTAATACTGCGTTTTTAGGCAAATTTGCACTTTCAAGCGCGCTGTTAGAAAATGCATTTTCCTTTAAGATTAACAAATTTAAAGAGCTTGACGTATACTGTTAATAAGCAAGTGCTTAGGCATATAAAAACCTTGGCTGTTTGCTAACGTTTACGATTGAAAAAGCGCAAACGGATAGTATAAAAAAACTCCTTGTATTACTTTATATTACTTTACAAAAGAAATAAACACAAAAGAGAGAAAGTTATATGTGCAACTGTTTACGAAAGATTTTTTGTTGCCCCAATATTGGGTGCAATATATGCCAACAAACAACAAGGCGGTGCCATAGATGCCAAAACCTTGAAAATACAAGACCTATGTTTGCAATTATAAATGGTCTTAATTAAAAATTGCGCCGCGTTTAAAAACAAACGCGGCGTTAATGGTTTTTATAGTGCACAACATAGAAAAATAAATATAATTGTTTTATATGTATGTTAATATCCCAAAAATTCAACCCCTTTTAACAAAACGTCGCTGAGTAATTCATCTTTTAGCGAATATAAAATTATTTTGCCTTGCCTGCGCATATTTACAGCACCGAGATTTTTAAGCAAACGTAGTTGATGACTTACCGTTGTTTGATTAATATTTAAAACATTTGAAATATCGGTAACGCACATTTCGGTTATTGATAGAGCCGCCACCATTTTTAAGCGCGTTTGATCGGAAAATATAGTAAAAAAATCGACAAGGCGACTTAACAGCTCTTGATCGGGTACGTAATCGGTTACGAGCGACTGCATGCGTTTATCTAACAAAAGAGCTTGATTTGTTGACATATTATGTACTACCCCCTTTTTATTACATGCTTATTGTACATAACGTTGCTTTATATGTCAATATAAACATAAAACGACTTTTGTCATTTTATGACGAGTAAAAGAATATAATGTAGAAAACGGAGCTTTTTATGAATTCCAACCTTGTTCTGTTAGGACTTTTGCTTATTCTTACTTCTAACAACACTATTAGCTACACACAAGTATTTTTATTGCTTGCACTATACAGCACATCTAACAACTGCTGTTGTAGCGGTAATAATTTGTTAAACCAAAACTCACAACGCACTTAACCACAAAAAAAGCCCGATAAAAAATCGGACTTTGCACTTAAAATAGTCGATAATCGACTTATAGCCAAAGATTTTGCAGTTTTATGCAAAATCTTTTTTTAAAGTTTTTACAAAACTTTTTTTATTTGGGCGTTAAAAAACTCCATAAAATCTTGCTCTAACTGCTCGATAGACGAATTATTGCCGTTATATATAAAATCGTAGCTATAATTTTCAACGTCGTCGTCGGCGTGATTACCAAAATGCTTGTGGGTATAATTTTTGTCGTTGCGGCGGATTAGCAACGTGTATGTTTGAACTATAGCGTTGTTTACGATTTTTTCTATTTCTTCGCTTTCGCGGCAGTGCACAAACATTATTTGGTTTTTGTCGGTTAAAAACTTTTTTTCTTCATCTAAAACAAAATTTAAAGGTAAATCGCAATATTCTATAAAAACTTGTTTTAAATCAGCCAACATTTTTCTTGACTTATCGTTTTTTTCGCCTTGCCAGCCGGCAAAGGTAGCTATGCTTTTTATGGGGTCTACCGTTGAGATGTTTTTTACCTTGTAATATTTGCCTACTATATTGCAAACGGTATCTTTACCGCATCCGCCTTGTCCGTTTATTACTATAACAGTTTTTTGCATTTTAATCCCTTTTTATTGTTATTCTAAAAGTATTTTCGCCCGTAGCAGGTGCCCTATATTCAGGCTTGAGTTCGGGTCCGCACGAGTGAGAGCCTATTCCGCTCATAGCTACATCTAAACATACATAAGCGGCTTTTGGCGTAGGTAACTCCCAGCTGTGCGCTGTGTTTAAAAGTTGCTCGGTTGAATAAGGCAGCATTGAAAAACTAAACGGTTTTTCGGCTGTGATTTGAATATTGCCTGTTTTTAAAACGCTTGTATAATAATGACTTCCGCACTCTTGCGGCATCAAATTATTCGCCATGTTTTCTTTCACACTAAGGGTATATTCGCCCATTTCGCAATACAGCCTTTTATCCGCATAGCTTTCGCCCTTGCCGTAACCGAAAAATGTAAATTTGCCGTAACTGCGCGGCAATGCAAAGGTTACGCCTATACGCGGCAAATATCCGATATATTTTGCCGTTTCGTACTTTAATTTTACATCTATTGCATCGTTATATACCGTATAAGTTAATTCAAACTTTAATGCCGGTGATAATGTTTCCCTTGCAACCACACCTTTGAATGTGGTACCGTTTTTAAAATCTACACGCTCCCTTACGTGCACGAGTGCGGCGGGCAAAGTTTTCCAGACGTGCCGAAATTTATCGTTATCTAACCAAGCGCGGAACCAATTGAGCTTGATAGGCTGTTTTAACAGGTTTTTGCCATTTACGATTATTTTATCTATCCCTGCCGTTTTATTGTTAAATTCAACTTGCAAGGGATTATCGGTGCAAATCGGCGAAAGCTGTTTGCAAAGAGAAATTTCGGCACTCGGCTGTGTTTTTCCGCCGTAGACCGCCTGCATTTCTAACGCGTTGGATTTAAGTTTTCGGTCAGCGGTAACAAGCCCGTCTACACAAAAATTATCGTCGTGATATTTTTCGCCAAAATCGCCGCCGTATTGCAAGCCTTTTTCACCCATAATTGCATGGTCGCACCATTCCCAAACAAAAGCACCCATAAACCTATCGTTACTGTTGATAACTCGCCAATAATCAGCAAGATCACCGTTGCTGTTGCCCATTGCGTGAGAATATTCGCAAAGCACTAAGGGGCGCGTTTCTTTTTCGTCGTCGAGATATCCGTTTTGTAACCATTCGTATTCGGGATACATTCGGCTTACAATATCCAAACGGTTTGTATAATATTCGGTTTTATCGTCCATAGACCATATATTTTCGTAATGAATAGGTCTACTATCGTGCGAGCGTATATAATCGGCACCGTCGTAAAACATTTTTCCGTAATTGCTTTCGTTGCCGAGCGACCAAATAATTACAGAAGTTCTGTTTTTATCGCGTTCGTATAAAGCTTGCTCTCTATCGCAAACGGCATCTGCATACATTTCGCTTTGAGCAAATTCCTGCCAAAGGGCTAAATCGTAACCGCTTTCACGCGTTGCCATACCATGAGTTTCGATATCAGCTTCATCCATAACGTACATACCGTATTTATCGCATAAATCGTAAAATTCGGGCATATCGGGATAATGCGAGGTGCGAATGGCGTTTACGTTGAGTTTTTTCATTAATTTTATATCGTTAAGGGTATCTTGCACGGTGACCGTTGCACCCGTATAGCAGTTGGATTCGTGCCTATTGACGCCCTTTAATTTTATATGCTCGCCGTTAATTTTAAAAATGCCGTTTTCTATTGTAACGCTTCTTACACCTATGCGTTGCAAGATTTTTTCGCCACCTGCCGACAAAACCAAATTGTACAAGTTGGGGTATTCAGCCGTCCATAATTTAGCATTTTTTATTGTGATTTGTGCAGTTTTACCAACTTCTACAACGTATTTTTTGCCTGCAAATAAGCAATCAAAGGGTATATCGCTTAAATTTTCAACGCTTATTACGGCGTTTGGCAACTGCAACCGAGTTGTAATTTTAAAGTCCGATATATGTTTTAAAGGTCTTTTTAAAATGTATACGCTGCGGAATATGCCGGTGTAACGGAATTTATCTTGATCTTCTAAATAACTTGACGCACACCACTTTAACACTACCACGTCTATAACGTTTTCGCCGGCTACTACATAATCGGTAATATCGAATTCGCTTGTTGCATGCGAAATTTGACTGTAACCAACCTTTTTGCCATTGACAAAAAGATAAAAAGCACTATCTACTCCCTCAAAGTTAAGATAATATTTTTCACCACCGCAAAGCTTTACTTTCTTTCTGTAATGATAAACGGGGTTTTCAGCGGGGACGTAAGGCGGATCTACCGGGAATGGGTACCTTACGTTGATATACTGCAAACCGTCCAACCCGCAAATTTGCACGCACGAGGGCACTGTTATACTATCGGAAATATTCTCCGAAATGCTTGTTAACGAACTTATAGCCGCGTGTTTTTTAATTTTCCACTTACTGTTTAAAGATATAAACAAACTGCTTTTTTCTCTATCTAAAATGCCGTTTGAAAAACAAAATTCGTCGTTTACGGCAAACGGTATATAGTAACTTCTGTGAGGCTGCGTACCTATTCTTTTAGTCGATAAATATTCTTGGTTAAACATACGACCACCCTTTTAATTTTTTAGCACTTACATTTTACCCTTTTAAACAATAAAAGTCAATAAAAAAACCGCATAATTATCTTATGCGGTAAAACTGTGATAAAACTTTTTTATTTGATTTTGCTATCGGATTGTTTTTCCTTATTTTTTTTATTTTTTAAATATTCAAACAATTTTGTAAACTCCGTTTGCGCCACGATAATGGCAATAAAAATAAAGCAACAACCTATTATTTCGCGCGCGGTCATTGTTTCGTTCAAGAAAATTGCGCCGACAAAAAGCGAAACTACAGATTCAAGACTCATTATAAGCGGAGCAATATGCGCAGGCACATATTTTTGTGCTACAATTTGCAATGTGTACCCTACGCCCGCAGACATTATTCCCACAAAACAAATGGGCAACCAAGCATTTAAAATATCTTCTATTTGCGGATTTTCAAAAATAAAAGCAAGTACAAGACAAATTACAGCACAAACAAAAAACTGTATGCAAGAAAGCCTTACTCCGTCGGTTATAGGGGTAAATTTATCCACAACCATAATATGCGCACTAAAAAACAGCGAACATATTATCATTAATGCATCGCCTTTATTAAAATCGGAAAAATCGCTTAAGTTTTTTACGCAAAGCAAAAACATACCTGTAAGCATTACGACTACGCCGAGCCAACCGTTCCAACCTATTTTTTTACCCAAAAATACCGAAAATACAGGAACAAACACAACATATGCAGCTGTTAAAAAACCTGCTTTGCCAACTGTTGTGTACAACAAACCCATTTGCTGAATGGTACTTGCGCCCGTAACAAAAATACCGCAAAATATGCCGCCTTTTATTAGGGTTTTTATTTGCTGTTTATCTTGCGTGCCCCAAAAGGTAACCTTTTTGCCTTTTGCTTTATCAAACGCAAAAGATACGGGTAACAAAAAAAGACAAGCGAGCAACGCCCTACAACCGTTCATAGTGAACGGACCTATATGTTCCATTGCAGTAGTTTGAAAGATAAATGCAAAACCCCATATTACAGTTACCAATGTAAGCAATAGCGAGCCAAACAAACTGCTTTTAGTTTTACTATCTATATACATTAAATCACCTTTGAATTCTCAAAGTATATTATACATTATTATGTATTTTTATGTCAACTAAAAACTATTAACCTTTTAAACAAAAAACTATTGTGTAAGAAATTAAAAAAGCTATACTTTTTTGTAGCAAAAAAAAATTAATAATGTTATAATGTAACAAATCGGCGAATTTAAAACGCTTATATGGTAAATTTTTATTAAGCAAAATGGCTTTTTTCGCCAAATTAATTCGTTTTTAAGCGCAAAAATAGCATATGGGAGAGTATTCAAATGAAAATCACAATTGTAGGCTGCGGCAAAATAGGTAAAACCATTATCGGCAGCTTAGTGAAGGAAAAACATGACCTTACCGTGATAGACGCAAACGCAAAAGTGGTTGAAGAAGTAGTTAACAGCTATGACGTTATGGCTATGTGCGGAAGCGCAACCGATCATAACATTTTAAAGGAAGCAGGCGTTGACAACACCGACCTTTTTATTTCGGTAACGGGTTCGGACGAGCTTAATATGTTAAGCTGCCTTGCAGCTAAAAAAATGGGCGCAAAAAATACGGTTGCTCGCATACGCAAGCTTGAAAATAACGCCGAGGGACTGGAATTTATACAAAAGAATATTGAACTTTCGGTTGCGATAAACCCCGAACTTATGGCTGCTCAGGCAATTTATAACACTATTAAACTGCCATCGGCTTCTAAAGTGGAAATGTTTTCGAGCAAGCGGCTAAAAATGCTTGAACTAATTTTACCGCCAAACTCACCGTTCGACGGCGTTTCGCTTAAAGATTTACGTAAAAATCGCAAGGAAAAGTTTCTTGTTTGCACCATAAGCCGCAACGACGAAATATTTATCCCCTACGGCAACTTCCGCTTAAAAAGCGGAGACAAAATAGGTGTAATAGTTGCGGACGGAGATATTACAAAAGTTTTATCGCTACTTGGCATACAGCAAAAAGCAGTTAACAAGGTAATGATTATAGGCGCGGGGATTATTTCGAGATATTTGGCAAAAATGTTAGGCGCAAGCCATATCCCCGTTAAACTTATTGAAAGCGATGAAAATCTTTGCAACGAAATAGGCGAAAGTTTACCATCTAACGTAACTTTGATACATGGCGACGGTATGTCGCAAGACATACTTTTGGAAGAAGGCATTACCTCTACCGACGCTTTTCTTGCTTTGACGGGGAAAGATGAATTGAATATTTTAATATCCTTTTACGCAATGTCGCAAAAGGTTGGCAAAATAATAACCAAGGTAAACAACAACGAATTTTCTTCGCTTGCCGAAAAATTAGGATTAAACTCTATTTTTACGCCGAGAAAGATAGTTGCCGATTACATTGTAAAATATGCACGCGCTTTGCAAAATTCACTCGGTAGCCAGATAGAAACGCTTTATTCGCTTATGAACGGACTTGCCGAAGCCGCAGAATTTAAAGTCTTACCCGATTTTGAAAAGGCAAATATACCGTTAAAACAATTAAAATTTAAAAAAGACTACATTGTGGCGGGCATTATACGTAACAGGCAGGCAATAATTCCTAGCGGCGACGATGTAATTTTACCCGACGACCACGTTATAATAATAGCTTCGGGCAAGCAAATTTACACACTTTCGGATATTATTGAAGGATAAAAATTATGAATTACAGAATGATTTTTAACATGATAGGCAAAGTGTTGAAAGCCGAAGCTTTGCTAATCCTTCTCCCCGCGATTGTTTCGGCATTTTATTTAGAGCAAAGTTTTTTTGCTTTTGCCATTACAGCGGTATTAACTTTTGGCGTGGGCTTTTTATTGACTAAACTTTGCAAGCCCAAAGACCAATTGTTTTTTGCAAAAGAAGGACTAATAACCGTTGCTTTGGTTTGGATATTTGCTTCGCTTTTTGGCGCACTGCCCTTTATGATAAGCGGCGAAATACCCTCTTTTGTGGATGCAATGTTTGAAATAGTAAGCGGACTTACCACAACGGGCGCATCTATAGTAACCAATGTGGAAAATTTAAGCCACGGCATGAATTTTTGGCGCTGTTTTAGCCACTGGATAGGCGGCATGGGAATAATAGTTTTTGTTATGGCTATTACCGAAAGAGCCCCCGACCGCTCTATGTTTATTTTAAAGGCGGAAATGCCCGGACCTATTGTAGGCAAACTTGTGCCAAGAGCAAGAGATACCGCAATAATACTTTACGTTATTTACCTTGTGCTTACAATAGTAATGATGATTTTTTTACTTTGCGGCGGCATGCCTTTATTTGATAGCGCTTGTACAGCTTTAGGTACTGCAGGCACAGGCGGATTCGGAATAAAAGTGGACAGTGCAGGAAGTTATAGTTCTTATAGTCTATGGGTTATAGGCATATTTATGATGATTTTCGGCATCAATTTTAACCTTTATTACCTTATTTTAGTTGGCAAAATAAAATCTGTGCTTAAAAGCACCGAGCTATGGGCATATGTGGGCATAATACTTGCCGCCACCGCCATTATATCTT
The DNA here is from genome assembly GCA_964585955.1 of uncultured Acidiphilium sp. Lineage (GTDB taxonomy): Bacteria > Bacillota > Clostridia > Christensenellales > Borkfalkiaceae > HGM11416. Next base: position 5,584 of record CAZPFZ010000013.1, on the reverse strand, counting down.
ACAACGTTTACGGAATATACGGCAATTTGCCCGAAACGGTAAAACAAGCATTTTTCCAAGTGTCATCGGTAATAACCACAACGGGTTATTCTTCAACCGACTTCGATTTATGGCCGGGACTTTCTAAATGTGTGCTGTTGCTTTTGATGTTTATAGGCGGTTGCGCCGGTTCTACAGCGGGCGGATTTAAGGTTTCGCGTTTGGTTATTATTTGCAAAAAAACAGTTAACGACCTTAAAGAAGTTTTACACCCCAGAACAAAAACCGTTTTAAAGTTTGAAGGTAAAAGACTTGACGAAGAAACCATAAAGGGTGTAAGTTCTTACGGATTGGTATACATACTCGTTTTTGCCGTAATTTTCTTATTACTGTGTTTTGACGGCAATGTACCCAATGCAACGGCTATTGAAAGCAATTTTTCGGCAGCGGCAGCATGCTTTAACAACGTTGGTCCCGCTTTTGCGTTTGCAGGACCGCTAAGAAGCTATGCGGAATATTCGGCTTTTTCTAAAATTGTTTTAACGCTTGCAATGTTGCTTGGCAGACTTGAAATTTACCCCGTATTGTTAACTTTGATTCCTACTACTTGGATTAAAAAATAATTTACTTTTAGGTACCCCCTACCATGCTTGCCGTTTGGCACGCAACGGTTTAATTAAAAAATACTAATGTATAAAAAGACTGACTAAGCCCATCGCTTGCTCGGTCTTTTTTAAAAAAAAGTTTTACCTTACAAACATAAATTATGTCTGAAAATGGCAGTTATCGCTACCAATTTTGAAAAAATAACAAATTTGGTAGCGATAACTCTAATATTAAGCACTTTGTTACAACTATAAAAAGAACCGCGGTATAAGCGAAAACTTTACCGCGGCCATTTTTTAGGAGTAGTTGAAAAAACTATATGTTATTAGCCTTTTCCTTCTTTATTTAAATCACGTATAACAAGATTATCTCCGTGTTTTACAAACAACATTGTTATAAACGATAAAACAACAAATATAGTTCCGTAAATAAACAACGGACGCATGCTACCGAATAAATCCATTACTATACCGGAAATAATAGGCGTAAGAATTTGCGCAGCCATACTTGCGGTGTAATAATAACCTGTATATTTGCCGACGTTGCCGCCTTTTGCAAGTTCAACAACCATGGGGAATGAGTTTACGTTTATAGTAGCCCAGCCTATGCCGCCAAGAGCGAAAAATACGTTGATTAGTATTGCTGGAGTTGATGCAGTAAAGAATGAAACAATTAAAAATGCTACCGCAAGCAACAGTACGCCGCCTAAAATACTCTTTTTGCGCCCGATTTTGCCTGCAAGAATACCTGCAGGGATATAAGCGAGAATTGCCGCGGCTTGAGCTATAAGCAATGTCATGTTATAATCTTTATGCAAAATGTTGGTTGCATAAAGCGAATATTTTGAACTTATTGCGTTATACCCCGTATACCATAGCGCTACCGATGCAAGTATAAGCAGAAGAGAGGTAAAACGTTTTTTATCTTTTTTGCGTAATTCTGTAATTCCGCCCTCGTCGGCACCGGAATTTTCGGTAAGGTCGCTATCTACATAGTCTTCTATTTCGTCACTCTTTGTATCGATGCCAAGCTTTGCCGACTGTTCTTGCATTTGCTTAACCCATTCGGGTTCGCGAACAAATGCAATAAACAAAGTTAGTCCTAATGCCATAATGGCGCACACCGCAACTATATACCAAGTAAACGATGACGTTTGATTGGATATTTTACCCGTTCCGAATATCATGCCTAAAAGCAGAACGAGCATTGCACCGAATGTGCCCATAAGATTTATAACCGCATTGCCCTGAGAACGTAACGGTTTTATTGTTACATCCGGCATAAGCGCAACGGCGGGCGAACGGAATGTTGCCATTGCCACTAATACGACAAGTAATATTGCTATAAAAAATATTAGTGGTACGGGATTTTGTTTTGTGATTTCCCAAGCATAGTTCGCGTGGGCTTCGGTAACGAGGTTGTTATAAGCATTTGCCGCGATATAACCGTCCTTTTGAGCTTGAGACAACGCCTCGTAACCTTCTTCTGTTAAATATTGTTTTAAATCGTAATTATAATAATACTTGGTAAAAGTCTCTTTTCCGTCTTCGGTTTTATCAAGTTTGACTTGCAAAAACCAATTTAAAGCTGCATCCTTTTCTGTTTGCGAACAGTTATCGAAAGATTTGTTGAAACAAATTGTTGCCGCATAGTTTTTTACCGAAAACTGCTTTGGTGCGTTTTTATCATGCGAAACGGTGCGTTCGGCATTGGTTATATCGGTATTTGCATCCCAAAGAATTTGCTGAAATTCTTGCGGATTGGCTTGACTGTTGATTTGCGCAAGCTGAGCGTTATCGGCAAACGATAAACCTATAAAAGCAACTATTGCAACGACGGTTCCTATTATTATGTACGGCGTGCGTTTGCCGTATTTGCTTTTAGACTTATCAGATAGCGCCCCAAAAATTGGAAGCATAAATACGGCTAAAATATTATCAAACGCCATTATTATACCCGAAAAGGTTTGATTCATGCCGAATTTATTTACAAGCATTAACGGAACGATGGCTTCGTACGCTTGCCAAAAAGCACAAATCAGAAAGAATGCAAATCCTACAAAGATAGTCTTTTTATAATCGAGTTTCATATTTTCTCCCGCTTAAAAAATAAAAATAAAAATTTTAAAGCAATTTTGCAAATATTTTGCAATAAATCACGCTATAGGTCGATTATCGGCACTTTAGCCTTTGGCTTTATAAAGTAAATATCTGCAGTTTTCACATTCAATTAAAGCATCTTCTTTCTTTAATTTATCGAGTTGTTTCATAGAAAGTTCGGTACCGCATGCACCGCAATGAAGCTCGTTTTCTTTAAGTGCGTAAACAATGGGGAAGCGTTTATCCTTTCGTTTATCGGTATACTTGGTTAAAATCTCGGCGGGAATTTCTTTAGCCAAAACTTTTAATCTTGCGTCTATTTCACGCATTTCCGGTTCGAAAGGTTTTTTAAAAGTTTCGTAATCGGTTTTTGAAGCCTTTAACTGTTCTTGATAAAACAGCGTTTCTTTACGCAAACGTGAATACTGCTTTGCGACATCGTTCATTTCCTGTTCGGATTTGAGTATTTTTTTGTTGAGTTCGTCTAACTGTTTACTAAGCGACAACGCCTTACTCTTTAAATAAGTAATTTCGGTTTCATCCTCTGCAGTATCGGCTATTGAATCAAATTCAGCGTTATCATCTTTAATTTTATCGAGTTCTTTGCTTAATTGTTCGTAAGCATTGCAAAGCTCATATGACTTAGCTTCTATTCCGGCGAGCGTTTCGCTAACCGACTGCAAAAATTTTTGCGCTTTTACGCCGTTTTTACGGGCTTCACAGTTTTTTAACTGCTTTTCGATGGCAAATAATTTTTTATCTTCTTCCTGATAAGCAAGAAGCTTTTCTATAATAGACATAATATATCCTCCTCCGTTTTTAAATTGTTTTTCGCATCTTTATATGCGAGAGCGGTGATTTTATAAAAAACGCTCGTCAAGATAAAAACAGTTATTTATTTTTATTTTTTGGCTGCAAAGTTTTTCGGCAAATTTTTTCATTGCGAAAACTTCACTTGAATAATGCGTAAGTTGCAACACGCATTTACCCTGCTCTAATGCGGCAAGTAATACGTGATGTTGAATATCGGCAGAAATTAAAAGATCACAGTCGCAAGCGCGTTTTATTGCACCTTCGTCAAGTCCGGCACCGCAAAAAGTTGCTGCCCTTGTTATAATTTTATCCTTTTGTCCGAAAGCCATAAACTTGTTTGCATTAAATTTTTTAGCAAAAGTATTACAAATTCCTTCAAACTTTGTCGGCTCTACATCAAACGCCCTACCAAAACCGTTAGTTTGAGTTACGCTTTCTAAAATTTTTACGTTTTTTGCACCGAAAAATTCAGCAAGACAATCTTCTATGCCGCCAACTGCAATATCTAAACACAAATGCGCGGAATAAACGCTTATCCCGCTAGCAATGCATTTAGCATAAAGCCCGTCAACATGCTTTATAGGTTTATAAATTGCGGGATGATGAGTGATAATCATTTTGGCGCCGCATTTTAATGCTTGCTCTACTGCGCCGCTACATAAATCGAGCGCAAACAACACACAATCGGTTTCGCCGCCGCAATCGATTAACAATCCGCTGTTATCGTATGCCCCCAAAACAGAACACGCGGCATCGGATAAGTTGAGCGGAATATATTCGTCAAGTATTTCGGCTATTTGTTTAATTTTCATTTATAACCTCTTTTAAAAGAGCTATTTTTTTATTAAAATAGGATACGTCGCAAAGCGAAACCACCTTTTTTTCGTATTTTTCGGCACTTTGCAACTGTTGTTTTAAATAATCTATAAAATCTTGCCTGCGGTTTACTAAATTTTCCCTGCCGAACTCGTACTCTATTTCGGAATACGCCTCGAAAGGTTCGCCATAACAGGCATATATTGCGTTATAAAATTTTCTTTCGCCGTCTTTAAATATAAAGTCGCGCTTTATGGCGTAACCGCTGCCTATAAGATATCTTCTTAACTTATCGGTATTTTTCATTGGTTGGAGCACCAATTTTTCAGGCTTATATGCGGCTTGAGAAAGAATTTTTATGATTTCCTCACCGCCCATACCTGCAATTAACACGGTTTCGCATTGGGGAACTTTTTGCAATCCGTCGCAACATATAGCCGTTACTTTTTTGTCGGCAATATGTTTTCTGAGCAAACGCTCGGCTTTAGATAGGCTGCTTTCGGAAATATCAGTTACAAAAACATTTTGGCATTTTTGGCTTTCTATAACAGCCTTTGCAATATACCCATGGTCGCAACCTACGTCGGCAAAAGATGTGCATTTTGTTATTAAATCGAATATATTTTGTAATCTGTTATTCATCATTTTTAATAATAAAATTTTAAAAAGTCAAGCTATAACACGATTATCGGCATCAATCGAGAAAATCTCTAAGGCGCTTACACCTTACCGGTTGACGAAGTTTTCTTAATGCTTTTGCCTCAATTTGTCTTATACGCTCACGAGTAACGTTAAATTCTTTACCTACCTCTTCTAACGTTCTCGGTCTACCGTCGTCTATGCCGTAACGCAACCTTAAAACCTTTTCTTCACGCGGGGTGAGAGTATCCAACACCTTTATAAGCTGCTCTTTAAGCATTGTAAAAGCTACGGTATCGCTAGGAGCGGTAGCCGACTCGTCTTCTAAAAAGTCGCCTATGTGACTGTCTTCTTCTTCACCGATAGGCGTTTCTAGCGAAACGGGATCTTGCGCAATTTTTTGAATTTCCATTACGCGGCTTTCGGAAATTCCCATTTCCTCGGCTATTTCAGACGGCAAAGGCTCTCTGCCTAACTTTTGCAAAAGCATTCTTGAAACCCTTACCTGCCTATTGATTGTTTCTACCATATGAACTGGTATTCTTATTGTACGAGCTTGGTCGGCAATAGCCCTTGTAATTGCTTGACGAATCCACCAAGTAGCATAAGTTGAAAACTTAAATCCCTTTTGA
>CAZPFZ010000012.1:0-15813 GCA_964585955.1 uncultured Acidiphilium sp. | reverse complement strand
AAAAACACCTTTTTATGTGTTTGCGGCTTTTTTAGCTACACTTTTAATTAATTTACCCTTTAAACGTTGAATTTAAATAAAACAACATCGCCGTCTTTCATGACGTACTCTTTTCCCTCCGAGCGCACTTTGCCGGCTTCTTTCGCCTTATTGTAATTGCCGTATTCAAGCAATAAATTATAATCTACAATATCGGCTTTTATAAATCCGCGTTCGAAATCGGAGTGAATTTTACCCGCCGCTTGCGGCGCTTTTGTGCCTTCGGTTATAGTCCAAGCGCGAGTTTCTTTCTCGCCAGCGGTAAGATAGCTTATAAGCCCTAAAAGCTTGTAAGAAGCTTTAACAAGGCGGTCTAATCCGCTTTCGCTAACACCGAGGTCCTCTAAAAACAATTTAGCATCCTCGGGGGGAAGTTGCGAAATTTCTTCTTCCGTTCTTGCACAAATCACCAAAACTTCGTTGCCTTCTTTGTCGGCAAACTCTTTAACGCGCGCAACCAAGGGCAACTCATCCTCGTTTTTACCCATATCGCCTTCGTCAATATTGGCAGCATATAACACGGGCTTTGAGGTAAGCAAAAACATATCGTCTACATACTTCTGCTCGTCTTCGGAAAAAGTAAGCGAACGAACGGGCTTTTCTTCGGATAAAGCGTCATAAATTTTTTGCAACAAGTCGGCTTCTATTTTATATTTTTTATCCCCCGTCTTTATATAACTTTTTGCTTTATCGAGCCTCTTTGTTACCGTTTCGAGGTCGGCAAGCATAAGTTCGAGGTTTATTATACCTATATCCCTAACGGGATCAACTCCGCTTTCCACGTGCGTTACGTTAGAATCGGTAAAACAACGAACAACATGAACAATAGCATCCACCTCACGTATGTGGGAAAGAAATTTATTACCTAACCCCTCGCCTTTTGAAGCGCCTTTAACAAGCCCTGCTATATCCACAAATTCTATGGTGGCAGGCGTTATTTTTTTGCTATCGTATAAAGCGGCAAGCTTATATAAACGTTCATCCGGTACGGCAACTATACCAACGTTTGGCTCTATAGTGCAAAAAGGAAAGTTTGCAGCTTGTGCGCCCGCATGCGTTATTGCGTTAAAAAGAGTGGATTTACCCACGTTAGGCAACCCTACTACACCTAATTTCATATTATACTCCCGCAACCGCAAGCATATACTAATATACAACGCAACTCGCAGCAAGCAGATTTGCGGCTTTTGCGTTTATTAAAGTACTTGCGATTGTCTTTTACTTTATGCTTTAACGATTATACACCCCTTTTAAAAAAAACTCAACAAAATAAATAACGTTAAACAAACATTTTTGCAACATACAAAACGCAAAAGTCCATAAGAGACATTTTCTTTAAAATTAGTGGGTTTAAAATATATTGCTTATATCGCTTGACTTTTTTGTTATTTAAGTTTAAAATCGTGTTTATAAAAGAGCAAAAAGGCGAATTGCAGTTTGCAAAACGCAAAACAAAAACAATTTTTGCTTTAAAGGAGATTTTATGGTTAGCAATTCCGAACTCAGAAAGAATGCAAGAAAACAACTCGGCGACGGCATATTTACCGCACCTTGGCTAATGATGCTCCTCACTTGCTTAATAGTAGGTTTTATTAACGGCGCACTATCGGCTACCTTTGTAGGCTCTATACTTGTTTTGGGCCCGTTAACATACGGCTTGGCAAGATGCCAATTAAACGTTATTTTCGGCAAAAACCAACAAGCAGACCTTAACGATTTGTTTACTGGCTTTAAAGAAGACTTTGGCAACACATTTTTACTTGGCTTTTTATCATCTTTATTTACCGCTTTATGGTCCTTACTTTTTGTAATTCCCGGTATAATAAAATCTTACAGCTATGCAATGGCACCCTATATACAACAAGCCGAAAGCGACAAAAACTGGAAAAACTGCCTGGATAAAAGCATTGCCATGATGAAAGGTCACAAAATGGATTTATTCCTTTTGGATTTAAGCTTTATAGGTTGGTACATTGTAGGCGCTCTTTGCTTGGGAGTAGGTATGTTTTTTGTTATTCCCTATCACCAAATGTCAAGAGCTAACTTTTATGCAGCGCTCGTAGCAGATAATAACGTTGCAGCCGAATAATTTTAAGCATAAAACTTAATAAAAAAGCACATAAAGACTGCCGCAAACGCAAGACAAATCTTGCATAGCGGCAGTTTTTTGTTGCATACTCTTTTTTTTGAATTGACTTACTTTAAATAATACGTTACATCTATGTGAATCATACTTATAGTATAATCGGAAGCCACGTTTTCATTTTCAAAATTTAACCATATATCGCCTCGGTCGAGAAAATCTTTCAGTGCAACATCAACCGAATAATTCTTTTTCCCTTTCTCGCCACTCTTATCGTATTTATAATACCATTCGTTACTTTCTATTGGGGCTATATACATACGCATTTGAGCGTTTATATCTGTATAATAATAGAAGGAAATCTTAATTTGAACCGCATTATACCCGAGCTCAGCATATTTTTGCATGGTCGTTCTACCATCACCGTTATCTGTAGTCAACGCAACATGAATTTTTTTGCGAGAAGTGGTATCCTTCCAAGGAAAGAAATAATTGAAGGCATTTGCTTTTTTTACTTTGTATTCATTTTGTTCTGCCGTAAAACTTTCGGTAATTCTTGGGAAGTTGCTTATGTATTTACTCGGTTTGTCAGATAAATCAAACTGTTTACTTAAAAAAGTTCCACTGAACTGCCCGCTAAAAGACAAAAAATCATCTTTGTTTGAAACAAAAACCTTTTCCCTTATTAAAGAAGCCATGCTCGTAAAATAATTATATTCGGCTTTACCACTGCCCGGGTGATACACTATGGCAACATAAAGGTCTACATCGGCACAAGTAGCATAACAATAGTAATAGTTTTCTTGACACATTTGGTAATCTAACTGAAAACTTTTTACCATGGAATTACTTTCATTTGTCATTTTTTCAAACGATTCAGAATGTGTCTCGGTAAGCGTTTGAGCCCATGTTTCAGTACAAGCAGCCTCTATTGTGCTTGATATTTTAGCATCGGTTACGCCAAGTTCTGCCGTAACAGAGCTTGAAATTGTTGACGAAATCGTTGAATTAACACTTCTGTTAACGGTATTCGTATATGATGTTTTTACTTGTTCGGTTGTAGCCTGTGATATGGTTACGGAGAAATTTTTTAATATTTGCCTATCCGCAGTATATTGAAAGGAATAGTAATTATGAATTATGAAATCTTCAATCCTACCCAAATAGTATAAGTAATAATAATTTCCGCCGTCATCGTAATAGCTAATTTTTATCGTATCGTTGTGTTTACCATTGTTTACAACATCAACGCAATTTACTATCCGTTGAGATTTTTCATGCTTCACAATCGATTGAAAATACTCTTTATCGGTTGACGCTTGCGCATTCGTGGATTCTTGGCTTGACGAGTGTTTATTCAATAGCTCTAAAAGATCCATTCCGCAACCGGAAAAACATCCGATACCGATAACAACAACAAACACACATGCAAAAATACGTAAAATAAATTTTTTATTCATATTTTTTCGCCTCTTATTCGTGTAATTCGTTGTTTTGCGGTGCGGGCTTGTTCTTTTTAATGTATAAAACTGCCCGAATAAGTGAAATAATGTTTATAATTATAAAAATTCCTAACATTACGGGTCCGACTAAAACACAAACCAATATTGCAGCGATAACAGAAAGCGCAGCTTGTCTGAACGGATGGTTTTGTACCGTAACGGAATCACTCGATACCGTTGCGGAATATTGGTTAGCGCCCTCGTTCCAGCCGCTTTTAGCACTAGCAATAACAGTGCGTAAAACCGTTCCTATAACGGGAAAGCAACACATGACGCCCCAAACCACCCAATCCATAAACACTCTTTCTTCACCACTCAAATACACAGACATACCGACAAAAAACAACAAAAACGCTACAACCATCCATATGGAAAGAAAAATAATGCGCGCCTTTGCCTGCGTTAAACTCCTTAACTCTTTTTTCATTTGTAAAACTCTCCTTTACTTTTTATTATTTATATAAAGAAACCTTAAAGTTTCGATATACCGTTTAAAACAACACACTAAGTATAATTACGGAATCGAAATAATAATTACGGAAAAAATAAAAATAGCCACGCTTAAAAAAGTAAAAATGAAATCGGCAATATAGTCTTTTAGCTTTATTTTACCGTTATCTTTAAACAACCATTCGTAATGCTTATAATCTTTGGTTAATATTTCGTTTTCTTTGCCGAAATAAAATAAAACCCCTTGCGGTATTGCGGTTATTGCAAGCGTTAAAATACCCGACACGATGTCGTGAATAAAAACCGCCGCAACCCCGACTATAATTGTTAGCGCAAAACTTGCAATCCAAATAATTTTGCACACGCGCGAAATTAGTGCGGCTTTTCTCGCAGCCTCTTTACCTTGTTGCGATATAGGAGCTTGAAAGGTGATTTTCCCGTTATGCCTGTTTATTAAACAGTAGTATTCGTGCCCGTTATACGTATAATATATATTGACAACGGGAACAAAAACGGCTGTTGCCGAAAAACCGTTAACAAAACAGGTGCCCCTATGTTTATTCCACGCTATTTGGTCAACCTGAGAACTCATTTCACCATAAGTATAATAACTGTCTGGAGCAAACAAAGTATAAGGTAAGTCGTCTACATGCGAAAGCTTATACCAACGATCATCGTTTCTGCCAACAAACACTTGTGCTTTTATAGCATTGTTGTAACCACACGTGGTGTAATCGTCGAATGTGTATGTTTCGGTATAAGTTGTGGTTGTGACTGTGTCGCCGCTTGTTTGTTGCTCGTCGTAAGTATAGGTTGCCCTTATCGTTAACATATACACGGGTACATACGAATTTACAAATTTTACGTCGCCACATTTTGCCGATTTTAAGCATTTTGCAAAAGTTTGATCTACCCCGGCAAGGCTCGATACGTGGTTTTTAAAAATATTAAGACATTCTTCTTCTGAGTAGTTTGTTTTTGCGCGTGCTATGCTATCACACCAATCAAACGTGTTATTTGACTTGGCAACCGCCATATGAATCCCTCCTTCTTTTGTTTTTTACTTTTTTGTCAAAAAACAATTTTATGAGTTAATGGTATCACAATTTGAGATTGTTTGTCAACAACTTTTATCACATTTTGAGATTTTTATAAAAAGTTTAAGCGGTTGTATATAGAGTGAAACTATGAGATTAAAGGAATTACGCGAAGAAAATAAATATACGCAACAATACATTGCAAACGTTTTACAAGTAAAGCAAAATACTTATTCTCAATACGAAACGGAACAAAGGCAAATACCCATTCCTGCATTGATAACGCTTGCAAAGCTTTACGATGTATCAGTTGACTACATTTTAGAGCTTACAGACTATTAGCACAAATAAGCATATAAAAAACAAAAACGTTAATACTTGATTTTTACTGCTAATTACAACAAAACTGCGTGATAACGGACTTATAGCACGATATTTTACAATTTTCCCAAATACTAAAAATTAATTCTGCCAAGTTTTAACATTACAAAACTCGCATAAAATTATGTATTTAAAATAATTTAGCCGCAAAGCAAAAAACTTTGCGGCTTTTGTTTGTTTAAAAAGTCGGGTTATAGGTTGATTAACAATAAAAACAGTTTTTTTTTACAATAACTTTTAGAATTTTTAACTAATATAAAAAAATACCCGCTAAACTTTGCCAAAAGCAAAAATGTAGCGGATGTTTTTATGCAAAAATAAAGTTTTAACAGTTATGTTTTTGTCTTGTGCCTAACATTTATAAATAAAGCCTTAAACAACAAAATTATGCTTTAGCATATCGCAAAATATATACCATTGCAATTGCCGACCAACCGTGGCAAAGACTACCTGCATTGCCGAAATCTTTCCAACCGAGCTCGGTTTCCCAAAAGGTAGTGGCACCGCAACTTAACATATTACCATACTTTTCTTTTATATCGTTTAAAATAAAAGAAGAATAATCCTTACTTTTTACCGACAACAAGGCATCGTAATAAAAAGCCGTCATAGACAAACTAACCTTAATGATTTGCGGATTATCTATCATATTTTTTGCGACGCATTCAGGTGCAACGTTTGCCAAAATAGCCATAGCATTACCCAACTGCGAAAATCTTTCCTTGCCTTTATCGCACAACTTGAAAAGCCCGTTTTCGGTGCTATAGAACACTTTTTGTATGCTTTGAGCCGTGCGCGAAGTATCTATTTTTTCACCAAACAACTTTTCGTAATAACGGCAAGCTATTATGTAAAAGCAATTGAGAATTAAATCGTATTGTACAGCCGCAGTGCCGTCTGTAGCGTTGGTGATTTGCCTGTCGTTATGACTACCTTCCGTCCACTCGTAAAAATTCCAATAATTTTCAAAATCGGCTATTAATCCGTTTTTTTCCACACGCTTGTTAAAAACAGAGATAATGCCTTTTATTGCACTACCGATCTCTTTTAAAACAGACCAATCGCCGGTATGTTCTATGTACTCCCACACCTGCATTACATAAACAAGCGAAAAAAACGGTATGGGGTAATCGCGCCCGGCGGGAAAACACAAGCTAAGCAACCCATCTGCCCGTACACCCTTACTTATTAAAACAAGATTTTCGCGCTGATATAAACTCCCCTTAAAAGCATAATACCCGCACAACATTTGATTGCGGCTATCCATTGTGTAAAGAGCTTGTTCGCGCCAAGGGCAATCTTCGTAATGTTCGTGCATGCAGCATTTTAATGTATACACCGAAGTATCGTATATTTTTTGAAGAAGTTTATCGCTAAACGTGCGCTTTATCGTAACGAGCGGATATTCGGTAGGCCTTATACCAATATAGTCTATTTGTATTGATTGTTCACATTTTACAAATAAATACCTGCCCGCCAAACGCCTAAAAGTATTTATATATGCGTTTTCGCCTGCTTTTGCAACATATTCTACGCTAAAATCTCTGCCGTCTATTATATTGCAAACAGCGCCGTTTGTTAAATGCTCGGCATATAAAACACTGAGTTTTTGTTCGCAAGGACTATAAAAATGCAAATCTAAAAAACCAACTGTTTCTTTACCTAAATCCACAAGATAGCCGCCGTTTTTTGCTTGAATTTTTACATTTACGCGCTGTTTTAAGCGGCACTGTTTACGCTTGCGCATAATAGCAAAACCTTCACCGATCTCGCTGCTTGGCAAAAATTGGTTTGACTTGTTGTTTGCATTGTAACAAAAACTATAACCAAGCTGGTATGTTATATTTTTGCAATATCCGTTTTTATAATTGGCATTAACCGCGGATAAAATATCCTTTCCGCTTTTTAAAAGAGTGTTTTTACCTTGAACAACATCAAAAAGTAAAAATGCATCGGCATTTATGTAAGTTTGACTATCCTCGCCGTAATGCCAAACGGTTATTTTTATATGGTTTTTTTCTTGACAATATTTTGAAATATCAACTTTATCGAAATTGCGGTATTGCGGATAATCGGCACACGCACCGAACGAAGCTAATTCGCCGTTAACCCATACAGTGTATGCGCTATCGCAAGAAATACGCAAAAACACATTACTTTTGCCACTCACGCTAAAATCACCTAAAAAATCGACATAAACATCCTTAGCCTTAACGTTCGATTGCCATATTTTTATTCCGCGAAGCATTTACCCCCTCCTATAAACATTGGTTTTTAGTATTATAATAATTTTTTTAATAAATTGTCAACATTTAAAAAAGCAGTTTTTTAAATCGCCTTTTTTACCTCTCTGCTTTTTGGCGTATTCCTACTCCACAAGTAAAAACAGCAAACTTTATACAAAAAAATCCGACTTGCAACGCACAAAATTTAAACGCGACAAATCGGATTTATTTTATTGCTATAATTCGTATATCAACCGAATTTTTAGGTTTAACGAGTTTAAAACTCCGCCTAAACAACTTTATATTTTAAAAGCACTTCATTAAATCGACCGTAACGGCAAATATCAAAAGCAAAACAAGCCCGACGGCATGAATAGCGCCTTCAATTTTACGGTCAATGGGTTTTTTCCTGATCCATTCTATTAAAACAAACACTGCACGCGCGCCGTCAAGTGCGGGTATGGGCAAAATATTGAACGTAGCCAAGCTAACGCCTATAAAACCGGCTATTTCTAACATATAATTAAAGCCCATGGATACATATTGCGATGTCATTGAAATAGTAGTAACGGGACCGCCCAATGCATTTAGCCCGAGCTTACCCGTAAGTAATTGTCCCAGAGCGGTAAAGGTTGAGCCCGCGTTTTTAAAAGAATACACTATTGCTCTACCGATGCTTTCGAAAAATCCGAATTTTACGCTTTGGCTATACATACGGTAACCGCCTGCAGTAGCTTTGATTCCGAAATAATCAGCTATGCCGTTTTCCTGAGCCTTTACGCTATCGGTAAAATCTTTTAAGTTATATTCAAGTAAAAGTCTTTCGCTTTGCGCGGTGTTTTCGTTATAACGCGAAACATAAACGTAAAGCTCATCGTCTGCACTGTAATTAAACACTTTGTTTTTAAAATCTTCAAAGGTATAAGTTCTTTCGCATTCGTTATATTTATCTGTATAAATAGCCTTACGGACAAATTCGCCGTTTTCGTCTAACACAAAACAGTCGGTATATTTTTCGTCGGTTAATAAATCGGCATTAAAAATTTCGGGTTTTTCTTTTGAAATTCTTAAAATATAATCGCCCGTTATAAACTGCTTTTCAAATTTGTTATCTGTATCCGAAATGTAGAATAACTGTGCTATAGACAGACTTTTTAACGTGGCATCGAAATCTTGCAAGTTTTCGGATTTAGGATCGCATGCAAGCTTTATTTGAATTTTTTCGCGCTTGCCTTCGCTTGCTTTTATAATGTCGCCCGCCTTGCAACCGCGCAAAACTTCAGCTTCTACCATATCGCCCGCCTTTTTGCCTTTTAATGCGGTTAAAATATCCGTCGTTATATAAATATCCTTTCCGTTAAGCGAAAGCAATACATCCTCGGATTGGAGCGAATATGCGCTTTCGGTAGGAATAACTTCAAACGACTGCAAGCAACTCTGACCATAACTGCCGAATAACAACATAAAAATAAAAACAGCCGCTAAAAAGTTCATTGTGGCGCCGGCAAGTAAAACAAGAATGCGTTGCCACGGTTTTTTATTGTTAAATGCACGCGGATCTTTATTTTCGTCGTCTTCGCCCTCAAATGCACAAAAACCACCGAGGGGTAATATTCTTATAGAAAATATTTCGCCGTTTTTCTTTTCTTTTTTAAAAATGGCAGGTCCCATACCAATGGAAAATTCGTTAACTTTAAAATCAAATATTTTAGCAACGAGGTAATGCCCTGCCTCGTGAATTGTTATCATAAAAAGCAATATCAAGACGGCGACGAGTATAGAGCCTAAACCGCCCCAATTCATTGCACCGAGAAGATATAAGTAATTTGTCACGTTTTACTCCTTTTGCGAAAAACAGCCCGATTTGCCGTTAACGCACCATAATTATTTTACAAAATCCCTAGCCATACTTGACGTATTACGAGGGAGCTTAATAACGTTTTTGCAAATTTTGCAGCGTTAAAAATTTAATAGGGGGCAATTTCCTAATCCCTAACCTTTTCAAAAACAGCCCGCCTTGCATTAAAATCGGTTAACTGCAAATTTTCGTAAGTTACGGGCATGTTTACGCATTTATCGGCAGCATAATTTATGCAATCGGCTATTTGCGTAAATTTAATTTTTTTATTTAAAAAAAGCTTAACGGCTTCTTCATTAGCTCCGCTCACCGCGCACGGCATTACGCCGCCTGCCTTCGCCGCCTGAATAGCCGTGTTAAAACACGGATACCTTGCGTAATCGACTTCGTAAAAAGTCATAGGCGAAACTGTAAAATCCAAAGGGTTAACACCGGCGAATTTTCTGTCAGTATTGTTTAACGCAAGCTGTATGGGAATTTCCATTGACGGGTTGGCAAGTTGGGCTATAACTGCATTATCGGCATATTCAACCATAGAATGTATTATGCTTTGCGGATGAATAAGAACCTTAATTTTTTCTAATTCGGCGTTAAAAAGCCACATTGCTTCTATCACTTCTAACCCTTTGTTAAACATTGTTGCACAGTCTATCGTAATTTTTGCACCCATTTGCCAATTTGGATGCTTTAACGCAACTTCGGGGGTAACCAAAGGTAACTCTTCGATAGGAACATCACGCAAAGCGCCACCCGAAGCCGTTAAAATAATGCGTTTAAACGGGCGACAAAAATCGTAGGATAAACATTGCCAAATTGCCGAATGTTCGCTATCGACAGGGATAATATTTAAATTTTTGCTTTTTGCGAGAGGCATGACCAAAGCGCCGCCTGCAACTAACGCCTCTTTATTAGCCAAGGCAACTTGCTTGCCTTGATTAAGCGCCTGCAACACTGCTTGCAGACCGCAAAAGCCAACAACGGCAACAAAAACAATATCGGCGTCTTGCGTAACGCAATGCAATAATGCCTTTTCGCCGCAATACAAGGTTGTATTTTGCGGCAATTCGCTTATTAGTTTTGCGTTTTGCGGGTCTGAAAGCCCGGCAACCGACGGCTTGTATTTTTGTATTTGTTCTTGCAAAAGTTTTGCGTTGCTACCTGCGCAAAGCGAAACTATTTTATATTCTTCGGGGTAGCGATCTACAACTTGAAGAACCTGTCTGCCTATAGAGCCCGTGCTACCGAGCAATGCTATTTTTTTCATTTTTTTTACCGTATTAAATAAAACACTGTATTAGTTTATGCAATAAACGCGCTTTATTTTCGAATAAAAACTGTTTTTGCGCGTTTTTTAAAAAAGCGCTGCTACAAAATATATAAATATAGACGCAAAAATTAAACCGTCTACGCGGTCGAGCATTCCGCCGTGACCGGGAAAAAGATTGCCCGAATCTTTAATATTTACACTGCGCTTAAAATAACTTTCTACCAAATCGCCAAGTTCGGTTAAAGCCGCGGCAATTAAACCGACCAAAGCAAAAAACACGTAAGGGTTTGCGCCCATATGGTACGTAAATGTGTTTTTTGCAAACACATACACCAAAATACTGCCTACCATACCCCCAATTAAACCGCCTATAGCCCCACTTATTGTCTTTTTAGGGCTAATTTCGGGGCAAAGTTTTTTACCCTTAAAAGTCATACCCGTAAGGTATGCGAATACATCGGCGCAAGGCGAAATTATAAAGGTTAACACCAAAGCAAAAAACGAAATTCCGCCAAGGTTATTCATCATTGTTAGAGGAATAAGCAATGCAGAGGGATAAATTAACGCAAACATTGAATATGCAAGCGTTTCAAACGGGGTTTTACCCGAACAAAATACTGGTTGCATAAAAAGCACGCATAGTGCAACGGCATATACCACAAGCATTCCCGTTAGCCCAAAAAAGAAGTTTGCCGCATTAGCCAAAAAGGCAGCCGCGACGCAAACTATTTTTTGAAAAACGCTTGTTTTTGGACCTATAGCCCGACTTGTTTCTATTGCACCCATTACCGAAATGGCAGCTATAAGTATTAAAAACAGCCTTTCATCCACAAACTGCCTTAACAAAAAAAAGCCGACCATAACGACGGTTATAACCGCCCCTGTGATTGTACGTTTTAACATTACACTTTTCCGAAACGGCGCGAACGCTTTGCAAACCAATCGAGCGCGTCGTAAACATCCTCCTTTGAAAAATCGGGCCATAAAACATCTGTAAAATACAGTTCGGCATAAGCAGCTTGCCACAACATAAAGTTGCTTATTCTGCGTTCGCCGCCCGTCCTTATTACTAAATCGAGCGGCGGCATATCGCTTGTGTATAAGTAATTTTCAACGGTAGTTTTATCGACGTTTTTTTCACCCGCTTGCAACATACGATTAAATGCGTTGCAAAGCTCGCTTTGTCCGCTATAACCTATGCATATGTTTAAAACGGGCGAAATAAATTGCTTGGTGTTTTCGACCTCTTTATTGCAAACAGCTTGCAAATCAGGCGGTAAAAGCGATAAATCGCCCGAAATTTTTAATCTTACTTTATTTTTTAAAGCAATACCGCCGAACTTTTTTACGCCATTTTTCAATAAATCCATTAAATTATCTACTTCTTCTTTAGGACGATTGAAATTTTCCGTTGAAAAGGCAAAAAGCGAAAGCGCATTCACTCCCGCTTGAAAAAATTCTTTTACAATCGAATCCAGAATTTTTACACCCTGTTTATGTCCGTCACTTCTTTTTTTACCCCTGTTTTTAGCCCATCTCCCGTTTCCGTCCATTATAATTCCCACGTGTTCGGGCAAAACGGTAAATTTATTATCCATTAAACGGTCATTACGTCCTTTTCTTTTTCTGCTGCGGCTTTATCCGCTTTTTCTATAGTTTCCGAAACGGATTTTTCTACTGTTTCGGTAAAATCGGCAAGTTCGTCCTCGGTGATCTCTTTATTGTTTTTCATTTTCTTTAAAACATCTAAAGTATCGCGACGAATGTTTCTAAGTGCAACTTTTGCCTCTTCGCACATCTTTTTAACCTGTTTTACTATTTCTTTTCTGCGTTCTTCGGTTAAAGCAGGGAAAACAAGCCTAATAACGTTACCGTCGTTTGTGGGTGTTAAACCAACGTTTGCTTGCAAAATTGCTTTTTCTACAACCTTTAAAAGAGATTTATCCCAAGGGGCAACAACCAAACACTGACCATCGAGAACCGACATGTTACCAACTTGATTTATAGGCGTAGGGGTGCCGTAATAATCAACCATAACTTTATCGAGTACGTGCGGATTGGCTCTGCCAATTCTTATTTGTAAAAGGTCGCTTTTAAAAACACTTAACGTTTTTTCGAGTCTTTCTTCGTTTTCCATTAAAATCATATCGATTTTTTCCATATCGGCTGCCATAATATACGCTCCTTATCTGTTAATTTATTTTTATTAAAAGTTTATTATTTTTATTTGATTATTCTATGATTGTTCCGCGCGAAAAATCGCCTTTTAACGCCGTTTGTATTGCGCCTTCTTCGCCGAGCGCAAACGCATAAACGGGTATGTTGTTATCCTTGCAAAGTACTACCGCATTAGAATCCATTGCTTTTAAGTTGAGTTTAATAAAGTCTAAATAGGTAATTTTATCGAACTTTTTGGCGTTTTTGTTTAGCTTGGGATCGCTATCGTAAATACCATCTACATTTTTTGCCAAAAGCAAAATATCCGCATTAATTTCGGCTGCGCGCAACGCAGCAGTTGTATCGGTCGAAAAGAAGGGGCACCCCGTTCCGCCACCAAAAACTACAACCGTTCCGCTTTCGAGCAAGCTTTCGGTTTTGCGCCTATTGAAAGCTTCGGCAACGTGTTCTATGCCAAGTGCCGACTGAACTTCGGCTTTTACGCCCGTTTGCCCTATGGCTTCGGCTAAACACATAGCATTCATAACGGTGGCGAGCATACCCATATAATCGGAAGTGGTTCTTGCAATGTTCAACTTTTCGCGACCGCGCCAAAAATTGCCGCCACCTACAACTATTGCTGTTTGAACACCCGATTTTGCGATTTCTGCAATTTGTTCGGCAACTTTAGTAAGTACTTGCGAATCATATCCGTTGCCTTTATCGCCGGCTAACGCCTCACCGCTAATTTTTATTAAAACACGTTTAAATCTTTTTTCCATAGAGCACGACCTTATTGTGTGATTTATTGTATTATACTATATTTTGCTTTTTTTGTCTATACATAAACGTATTTTATAGCATAAAATTTACAAAAAAAGTTTTTTACCTGCCCCAAAATAAAAAATATAAGCTTTTTCATAATTTTGTCACACATTTTTTTACTATTAAACCATTTATTTTGTAACCAAAACTTTACATTAGCATAAAAAAATGTTATAATGAAAAAAGCAAGCGGTGATCTATCCGCCCAAAAACAGCGGCACAAAAATAAAAAAATTAATCTATGCGTAATAATTAAACTTTATAGCAATAATATATAATGTTATGGCGCCGATAAAAAACGCTAAAAACATTTGCTATATAGAACAATGCATAGGCATTAGAGGTTTTTCTAACACCTAAGCAAAAAAACAAAAAGGTCATATAATGATAAAAACGGTATTAGTATCAAATAAAAAAGAGCAAAAAAAGTTTTTGGATTTCCCTTATAAGCTTTATAAAGGCAATCCTTGCTACGTTCCACCCCTTTACAGCGACGAAAAATTGCTATTCAGCGAAAAGAACGTATATTTCGATACCTGTGAAAGCATATTTTTTAACGCATACAACGAACAAGGCGAACACGTTGGAAGAATACAAGGCATTATTCAACATGCTTCCAACAAAAAAACGGGTGAAAACCGCGTTCGTTTTACAAGGTTTGATAGTATTGATGACGAAAACGTAGCCGCCGCACTTTTTAAAGCGGTTGAGGATTGGGCAAAACAAAGGAATTTCAATTTAGTTTGCGGTCCGCTTGGTTTTTCCGATCTTGAAAGAGAAGGTTTGCTTATAGATGGTTTTGACGAAACAAACACCTTTGAAGAACAATACAATTTTCCTTACTATGCAAAACTAATAGAATCGCAAGGTTACAAAAAAGAAATAGATTGGATTGAATACCGAATTTTTAAGCCTGAAAAACGCAATGAAAAAATAGCCAGAATAAAAGAAATAGTGTTTAAACGTTACGGTTTGCGCATGGCAACTGCAAAAAACACCAAAGATTTTATAAACAAATATAAAGACGGAATTTTTCACGTTCTTGACGAAGGTTATAAAGATATTTACGGAACGGTGCCTTTTACCGACAGAATGAAAGAACAAATGATAAATCAGTTTAACTTGATAATCAAATTGGACTATGTTGGCGCCGTACTAGATAAAAACGACAAAGTTGTTGCTTTTGGTTTATGCTTTCCCGCTATAGGCGACGCTTTAAAAGGCGGCAACGGAAAACTTTACCCCAAAACACTTTATAAGCTTTTAAAAATAGCAGCTAACCCCAAAAGGCTTGATCTCGGACTTATAGCCGTACTTCCTGAATATCACAACCTCGGCGTTAACAGTATTGTTATAGACGGACTTATAGAGCTTATGCTTAGAAAAGACATTGAATACTGTGAAACTAACCTTATGTTGGAAACAAACTATCCTATTCAAGCGCAGTGGAAATATTTTGATCATAGAGAACACAAACGCCGCCGCGCCTACATAAAACAAATCGATTAAATAAAAAATAAGGCTTTATGCAAACAATATGCACCGAAAAAGTACCATTTTATGTGTATATTAAAAAAACATAAAGCCTTTTTATTTTGCTTTTAATGCGTTAAAAAGCACAGTTTTTGTTAATGTGTAGGTTTAAAAACAAACCCACGATAAATAAAAGTGTAAAAAATATACTTTTTTATTGCTATTTAATTGACTTTTGCCAAGCTTATTATTATAATAAAAAGGATGGTTAATTAAACGGGCTTTAAGCATATTTAATTAACTTATAAAAAACGCTTTTATATAAATGCGGAAAAACCGCCAAGCAAAGCGTTTTAATAAACAGTTTTAATTTTTAAGATTCATCGGAGGTTTACCAAATGAAAAAAATGACTATCGACGGTAACACCGCGGCGAGCCACGTTGCGTATGCTTTTTCTGAAGTAGCTGCGATTTACCCGATAACACCTTCGTCGCCCATGGCTGAATATGCCGACG
>CAZPFZ010000011.1:0-16191 GCA_964585955.1 uncultured Acidiphilium sp. | reverse complement strand
AAAACTATAGGGCGATGTACCTTTTTTCACTGTGAATCCTTAAACAATATAATACTTCCGTCAACTTTAGAAACAATAGGTAAAGAGGCGTTTGGAAGTAGTGCATTAACTGAAATCACCATACCGGAAAGTGTTAAAACAATTGGCGATATCGCTTTTGGATATTGTATAAAACTACAACAAATAAAATTATCCGATCAAGTAACGGTAGTAAGCGATAAGTTGTTTTATAATTGTAGCTCTTTACAAAAAGTTGAACTGCCCCAAAAGGCAGAAAGCATAGTCGAGAGTGCTTTTCAAAATTGTACCGCACTTACGCAAATCGTTTTGCCGCAAACTTTAACGTCAATCGGAATGAATGCTTTTAAAAACTGTACTGCTCTTAAGCAAATTGTTTTTTCGCAAGCTTTAACGTCAATTGGCAGTGAGGCTTTTTATAATTGTGAGTCACTTACCACTATTTTTTTTCAAAATATAGAGAAAATAGAGTATGGTGCTTTTCAAAATTGTACTTCTCTTAAGCAAATTGTTTTGCCACAAACTTTAAAGTCGATAGATGAATATGCTTTTAGCGGATGTTCTGCAATATCTGATATATTATTCCCTGAAAACATGGATGCTCTCGATTGCATAATGAATAATAATTTTGAAAAAACCGTTTGGTATAATAATTTACGTGATGGTTTAATAATAATAAACGGCAAATATTTGTTTGGGTATAAAGGCGAACTGCCTGAGGACGGAAAACTTGTTATTCCGCAATACATAGAAAAAATAATAACAATATCAACATTTAGCGGATTAAATATAAAATCGGCAATTTTTGAATGTGAACTTAACGAAATACCCTTAAATCTTTTTGGAATGTGCTTTTATTTAGAAGAGGTGGTATTAAAGGGTAATATAAAAAGTATTCCACATAGTGCATTTCGTGCTTGTAAAAGTTTAACAAAAGTTGTTCTGCCTAATACTGTTGAAAATATAGGTCGAGAAGCGTTTGTCGGCACAAAAATAACCAATTTAGATTTTTTGCCCGCATCTGTAAAAACAATAGAAGAAAATGCGTTTTATAATAATAGCGCACTAGAAAGTGCAAACTTGCCCAAAGGTGCCGTATTAACAGGAAGAAGTGTTTTTCAAAACTGTAAAAATTTAAAAAGTGTAAAAATTTATAGCGGAACATCTTTACCCTATTCAGCATTTAAAGGTTGCGAAAAATTAACCGATGTAATGTTAAACGAGGGAATGGAAGAACTACAAAGTATGGTTTTTTCCGGCTGTGCAATCAAAAATCTTGATTTTTTGCCGTCAACCATAAAAGCAATAGGACAATTTGCTTTTGAAAATTGCCCGTTGGAAGAAATACGTTACCCTAAAGAATTGCAGTCAACAGAAAATATATTTGGTAATAAAGCAAGTGTAAAAACGCACATTTTACCCGTTGTATTAACGCAAACGGCGTTTTATGTTCAAGCAGAAAATTTGTATTATGAAGGAACTCAAGAACAATTTGATTCTACAAAAAAAATAATTAAGAATAAAGTAGATACTTCAAAAATTACAATATATTATTATGCCGAAAGCAGAGATGACATAAACGACACAAGTAAAAATTATTGGCATTACGCCGCCGACGGCAAAACCCCCGTTGTTTGGGAAAAATAAACGTTAATCGAGCATATTTATAAAAAACGCTTTACAAAAGCAATATATTTTGATATACTAAAATGCGATGAAGAAATATATTGCTTTTGATATAGGCGATAAAAGAATAGGAATTGCCGTTTCGGATCCGTTTGGTAGCATGGCTTTGCCTTTGCAAACATACCACCGCAAAAATTTTGCGGAAGATGTAAAGTATTTGGTAACGCTTGCCAAACAGCGTGAATCAGATGTTATTGTTTGCGGTCTACCTCTTAATTTTGATGGTTCGCAAAGTGAACAAACATTAAAAACAGCAAATTTTATCGACCAATTAAAAAACTCTACCGATATTTTTGTCGATACGCAGGATGAGCGGTTTTCAACCATGCAAGCGCATCGCGTGCTTATAAGCGAAGATATGCGTAGGGATAAGCGCAAACAGGTAGTTGATGCTGTTGCCGCAACTTTTATTTTAGAGGATTATATGCGTAAAATCGCTTATAAAGAAAGATCAAATAATAATTAATAAAAAGTGGAGTTAACAATGAGCGAAGAAAAAAAATTACACGAAAACGAAGAACTTTGTGACTGCGGTTGCAACCACGATGACGATTGCGATTGCTGTGAAGACGAAGAAATAGTTGAGCTTTTTGACGAAAACGGAAAAGCTTATAAGTTTTTTCACATAGGCGGAACGCAATACGAAGATAAATGGTATGTTTGCTTTATGCCTGCCGAAAACGTTGACGGATTAGACGACGAAAGCGTTGTTATTTTTGAAGCCGGCGAAGAAAAAGAAGATGGTTCTGCCGATTTAAAACCCGTTGAAGATGAAGAATTGCTCAATAAAGTTTATGAACAGTTCTGCAATGAACTCGACGAACAAGCTGCCGCATACGAAGCCGCTCAACTTGACGGTTGCGGTTGCGACGACGAAGAATGTGATTGCGATGACGAACATTGCGATTGCGGACATCATCACACCCATTAATCGATATAAAAAATACTGAATGCAAGTTTATTTGTATTCAGTTTTTTATTTATAAAATAAAAACCGCAGAAAATAAATTCTGCGGTATTTTATGTTGATTAAAATGTTGAAAATTAAAGAGCTTCTTTAACTTTTGCAGCTTTACCCGTACGGCCTCTTAAGTAGTAGAGTTTAGCTCTTCTTACTTTACCGCGTCTTACAACGTCAACCTTAGCAACCTTTGGTGAATGAATGGGGAAAGTTCTTTCTACACCTATACCGAAAGACATTCTTCTTACGGTAAATGTTTCGCTGATGCCGCCGTGTCTTTTAGCGATTACAACGCCTTCGAAAATCTGTATTCTCGTTTTGTCGCCTTCGATAACTTCAAATGATACTTTAACGGTATCGCCTACGTTGAATGAAGGAGTTTCGGCTTTAAGATTTTCTTGATTGATTTGATCGATAATGTTTGCCATAATGACTTATACCTCCTATATTACTTGGTGTTCGTTGCCGTTATGCAAGAGGACCACCCGAAGTCACCTAAACATTTTACCATAGTTTTATTTGTTTGACAAGCGTTTTTTTGTCGTTTTTGGCTTTTTGTTTAAGATATTTGCACTAATTTTAAAAAAATATTTATTAATCTTTGTAAATCGCGCATACAAAACGTTTTTCGTTGTTAACAAAGCCTGCCATGTAAATTGCTTGCTCTGTTAAAACTTGTTTTACCGTAATTTGTTCGCCTGCTTTGCATTCTTTTATATATTCTATTTGCAAACAATTTATGTTATTTGGATAAAACTCGAAAATAACGTCCGCATAGCGTGTGTTGTTCATGTGAGAAAGTATGTCGGTGTCGCTTTTCCTAACGGTATACGTGCCTAATGTTTCAGCCGCCGCAAAGTCAATTCTTATGCGCGAATAGGGTTCAAACGCACTTTTTTCGGGCAAATCAAGTTTGTAATCAACAACGCCGTTTGTATCTATTTTTTTGGTGGAAGTGTTAACAACAAGCCATCTTGCCGTTGCAGTTAGCAGTGTTTTTCCGTTCGTATCGGTTAGGGTGTAATCTCTAAAATAAAAAGCGCGGTTAGGTTTTATCGGCGTGGTGGTTACCGTTACTTGCGTTTGTTCGGGAATATCGGCATATTTTTTGTAATAAACAGATTCTAAAACCCAACAATATCCGCGTTTTATTAAATCTTGCATAGAAAAACCAAGTTGTTTGGCATGCAAGCCTGCTATTGTTTGCAGTAAATCCAATATGCCCGTGGGGTTTACTACATTTTTTAGCCTTCCAACCATGTTTTGCGTTATAAAAAAATTCTGTGAAAAAGTGCAATTGTTCATGATTTCTGCCTTAGATGTGAATAAATAATTTAAAAAATTTTTAAACGTTTTTAAATTGATAATCGTAAAGTTCTCTATAAACGCCGTGTTTTTGCAAAAGTTGTTCGTGCGTGCCGCGTTCGGCAACACCGTCCGCGGTAATAACAATTATTTCATCGGCTTTTTTTATTGTGCTTAAACGGTGTGCTACAACTATGGTTGTGCGTCCGTTTGAAAGTTTATCCAAGCTTTGCTGAATGAGCATTTCGGTGGCGTTGTCAAGTGCGCTTGTGGCTTCGTCCAAAATGAGTACGGGCGGATTTTTTAAAAAGGCGCGCGCGATAGATATTCTTTGCTTTTGTCCACCCGAAAGTTTTACGCCGCGTTCGCCAACGTATGTGTCGTAGCCTTTATCTAAGGTGTTAATATAATCGTCTATTCCGGCAAGCTTTGCCGCGTTTACTATATCTTCGTCGGTCGCGTCAAAATTGCCGTAAGCTATGTTTTCTTTTATTGTTCCGCCATATAAAAACACATCTTGCTGGACCACACCTATGTTTTTGCGCAGGTCGGTAAGCAGATAATCGCGTATATCGGTGCCGTCAAGAGTAATTTTTCCGTCGTTTATTTCGTAAAAACGCGGTATTAAATTGCATAAAGTGCTTTTGCCGCCGCCGGAGGGACCTACAAGAGCTACCGTGTGGCCTTTAGGAATATCTATAGATACGTCTTGTATTACAAGTTTTTCTTTGCTTTCGTGTGAGCTTTGCTTGTTGTAAGAAAAACTTACGTGTTCAAACTTGATATTACCCTCTATTTTTGTTTGTATGGGGTTACCTGTTTGAAAATCTTCGGGAGATATCTGCATAATTTCGCGGAAGCGTTCAAAGCCCGAAAAGCCCATTTCTATTTGTTCAAACAGCGTAACAAAGGTGCGGATAGGGCTTATAAGCATAGAAATATAAAGTATATATGCCGCCATTCCGCCTGCATCTATTTTCCCGAGTGCGAAAAATATACCGCCTGCCGCCAAGGTTATTAGGTATAAAAAATCATTGCAAAAGCCCAGTGCTGTATGAAATTCGCCCAATACCATATAATGATTTTTTCTTGAATGCACATAGGCGTCGTTCGTCTTTTTAAATTTTTCTATTTCGTGATGTTCTGCCGCGTACGATTTGGAAACTCTTATGCCGGAAAGCGAGCTTTCCACTTCGGCGTTTAACTGTGCGTTTGTTTCGCGCGTTTTGTTAATTACGCGGCGCATTCTTTTGCGTATTAGTATTACAATTATAAACATTACGGGCATAACGGCAAAGACTATAAGTGAAAGCCATATGTTTATGGGAATTATGAGTATTAACGCGCCTATAATGGTTATAAGCGAGATAAAAAGATCCTCCGGCCCGTGATGAGCAAACTCGGATATTTCAAAAAGGTCGTTTATAAGCCTTGACATAATAGAGCCGACCTTTGTTTCGTCATAATAAGAAAAAGGCAGTTTTTCAAGGTGGGTAAACAGTTCTTGGCGCATATCGCGCTGAATTTTAACGCCCAACAAATGCCCCCAATAGTTAACGCTATATGTTAAAAAGGCTTTAAGCAAAAATATGGCAAGCATAATTTCACTCCATAAAATTATGGAAAGTATTTGTCCGTTTGGCGCGTAAACGTTTATTATGTTTTTGGCTATTCCCGGATAAACAAGGTTGCATACTGCCATAAGCAATGCGCATGAAAGATCAAAAAAGAATAGTCCTTTATACGGCTTGTAATATTTGACAAAATGCATTATTGTGTTTGTTTTGTTTTTTTCTTTAGTCATATTGCACCTAAAATTGCTTTTTATAGTCGTTTTTTTGCCTTTACTGTTAAGGGGTAATTTGCGATAGATACTGTTTTGTTTCTGTATGAAAAATACTTAGCTTAAAATTCCCCATCGTCAAGTTTTTGCTAAACATATTATATCACATAATAACTAAAACACAAACTATGTGATGTAATTTATTTAAAAAATTTGCAAATCGTGTTGGTTAATGCAAGCCGAAGTTTTTTAAAAATAAACGAGAGTATAAAATAATGATCGAGCAGTAAAGCTATGCTTTTTACCGCACCTAAATAAAGATACAATAACGCTTATAATAAAAATGGCGAACAATGACCGCGCAAGCGATTTTTTTTGCCTCGATCTGTTTTTTCAATATGCTTTTTATTTGACAAATAAACGGCATTTAATATATAATTTAAAAGTTATCAGGAGAAAGGTATGAAGAGAGAAAACGTAAGAAATATAGCAATCATAGCGCACGTTGACCATGGTAAAACAACTCTTGTAGATGCGCTTTTAAAACAAAACGGCGTTTTCAGAAAAAACGAAGTTGTGCAAGATCGCGTAATGGATAGTAACGATTTGGAGCGTGAAAGAGGAATTACCATTCTTGCAAAAAATACTGCAGTGCATTATAACGGCACTAAAATTAACATAATAGATACTCCGGGTCACGCCGATTTCGGTGGCGAGGTAGAGCGTATTTTATCTATGGTAGACGGTGTTGTTTTGTTGGTCGATGCCGTAGAGGGCGTTATGCCGCAAACACGCTATGTTCTTAAAAAAGCATTAAATTTAAAAAAGAAACCCGTTGTCGTTATCAATAAAATAGATAAAGGCGGCGATATAGAAAAAACAATAGACGGTATTATAGAACTGTTTATAGATTTGGGTGCCGACGACGATCAGCTCGATTTTAAAACGGTTTATGCAAGCGCAAAATTTGGTTGGGCAAAGAAAGATCTTGCCGATCCCGAAGTTAATATGGCTCCTTTGCTTGATACCATTTTATCCGAAGTTCCAGCCCCTGTAGGTGAGGAAGATAAACCTTTGCAAACTATAATTTGCAATATAGATTACGATGAATACGTAGGTAGAATAGGTATAGGCAAAATTGTTCGCGGTAAAGTAAAAGCGGGGCAACCCGTAAGCATTTGCCATACGGACGGAACATTTTCGCAAGGGCGCGTTACAAGGCTTTATCAGTTCGAAGGCTTAAAGCGCGTTGAGGTTGAAGACGGCGAAGTTGGCGACATTGTTGCCATTAACGGAATAGATAAAATAAATATAGGCGAAACCATTTGCGATCTCGATTCCCCCGAAGCTTTACCCTTTGTTGCAATAGACGAACCCACTATTTCCATGATGTTTATGGTAAATAACAGTCCGTTTGCCGGCAAGGAGGGTAAGTTTGTTACCTCGCGCCATTTAAGGGCAAGACTTTTTAGAGAGGTGGAAACTAACGTAAGTATGCGCGTTACCGAAACGGAGAGTACCGACACGTTTGAAGTTTTTGGGCGCGGAGAGTTACACCTTTCTATTCTTATAGAAGAAATGCGCCGCGAAGGTTATGAATTCCAAGTTTCTAGACCTAAGGTTATTTTTAAAGAAATCGAAGGCAAGTGTTGCGAACCTATCGAACAGCTCGTGGTAGAAGTACCTGAAGAGTATGTTGGCGTGGTTATGAATAAAATAGGTGGCAGAAAGGGCGAACTTGTCAGTATGGAGCCAAACGATAACGGCGAAACTCGACTTGAATTTAGAATTGCTTCACGTTGCTTGCTTGGCTATCGCAGCGAAATGCTTACCGATACAAAGGGCTTTGGTGTAATGTATCACGTTTTTGATGGTTACGAACCGTATAAGGGCGATATCAATACACGTACAAGAGGAAGCTTAGTTTGTTTTGAAGGCGGTACAACAACGCAGTACGGTTTGTTTAACGCGCAAGAAAGATGTACGCTTTTTGTAGGGCCCGGACTAGATGTTTACGAGGGTATGATCGTAGGCGAAAATTCAAGAGAGGATGACCTTGCAGTAAACGTTTGCAAAAAGAAACAACTTACAAATAACCGTGCAAGCGGTAGCGACGAAGCTTTAAAATTGGTTACGCCCAAAAAATTAAGCTTGGAACAATGCATGGAGTTTATTGCCGACGACGAACTTGTAGAACTTACGCCTAAGAGCATACGTTTGCGTAAAAAAATTCTTTCACACGAACTCAGAATGAAAGAATGGGCTAAAAAGAGGAAACAATAAGCACTTTATAATTTTTAAATTTTATTGTGCTTGTCGTGATAAATTGTTAATAAATCGGCAGATGCAACTATCCGCCGATTTTTTTAGCCATAAGAGAATTGAATTTGTTAAGCCATAAATGCGTTTTTATATATACTATCATAATATTTGGTAATTTGTTACTAAAAGGGGAAAAATATGGTTAAAGTTACGCCTTATAAAAAAGAATATTACAATAAGCTTGCAGATTGCTTAAACAGCGATAAGAGCGAGAATATGACCGAAAAAATTCTTGCAGATATTAACAATATCAAAGAAACCGAAGAATATCTTGTATGTTTCGATGACGAACAAAATATAATAGGTATGAGTAAAACCACTCTATCTGCGGCGGCGTTGCAAACATTAGATTTTATCTTTGTAAAACCCTCTTGTCGGCGCGAAACCAACGGTAGCATTATACTTGTTGCTGTACTTACAAGGGCTGTTAATCAACTTATAGCCGGACTTATGTGCTCATGTGAAAAGCAAAACAGGGGTGCAGCCGAAGGCTTTTTAAAGGCGAGGGGATTTGTGGTTTGTGGCGAGGACGAAAAAAGCAAATATTACGCTAAAAACTTGCTTTATATGTATAAAACCGAACAAAAAAAGGACGATAAATAATAGTTTTTGTACTTCTAAATTATTTTTAACAAATAAAAAAATTGGGCTGTTAAAAACGCAAAATAGCTATTAATGAACATATAGCCCCTCTTTTAATAAAAAATAGCGATAAAAAAATACGGAATTTTTATATGTTTAAACTAATAAGATTTTTAAAAGGTTACCGAGTAAAAACGGTTGTAGGACCGCTTTTTAAATGGGTAGAAGCCGTTTTTGAACTGATAACGCCTTTGGTTGTCGCTTGGATAATCGATACAGCTATTCCGCGCGGACAAAACGGCGATTATTCCGGACTTATAAACGGTGGTGCCATAATTTTGTCTTTGGGTATTGCAGGGCTTGGCTTTGCGTTAACGGCGCAATTTTTTGCAAGTCGCGCATCGCTTGGCTTTGGCACTAATTTACGGCGTGAACTTTATAAGCACATTAATAATTTTTCTTATGTCGAGCTTGATAAGTTCTCAACCGCATCGCTTATAACAAGACTCACAGCCGATGTAAATCAAACACAGCAAGCAGTTGCTATGTTTATAAGGCTAGTTTTAAGGGCTCCCTTTATTGTTGTGGGGGCAATAATTATGGCAATGCTTATAAATGTTAAGCTTGCGCTTATATTTGTATTATCCGCGCTTATCATTGGCGGAACGTTGTGGCTTATTATGTCTTACACGATGCCTAAATATAAGCAACTGCAAGGTAAACTCGATGATGTTATTTCGCTTACCGGTGAAAATTTGTCGGGCGCAAGAGTTGTTAGGGCGTTCGGTGCCGAAGAACGTGAAAAAAATACATTCAATAAAGCTTCAAACGAGCTTACAAATCAATCTATTAAAGTGGGTGGAATTTCCGCATTGCTTAATCCTTTAACTTATGCGGTGTTAAATCTTGCCGTTATTGCCATACTATGGTTTGGCGGAAAAACCGTTTATTATGGCGAACTCACTCAAGGCGAAATTATAGCGTTGGTTAATTATATGACGCAAATTTTAAATGCAATGGTGGTTTTTGCCAATTTGCTTGTAACCTTTACAAAAGCTTCGGCTGCGGCTGCAAGAATAAACGAAGTTTTCGACGTGAAACCCTCTATGCAAGAGGGAATGGGTACAGAAGTTGATTTAAACGCGCCTGCAATACAAATAAGCGATATGTCCTTTGCATATGGCGAAAACTGCCCATATTCTCTTTCTAACATAAATTTAACCGTGCCGATAGGGTGCAATGTAGGTATTCTCGGTGGTACGGGTAGCGGTAAAAGCACTTTGATAAATTTGATGACGCGCCTTTACGACTGTTCTTGCGGCCAAATAAAAATATTCGGCAAGGATATAAAACATTATAAAACTTCGCAATTGAGAGAGATTCAAGGTGTTGTTCCGCAAAAAACCGTTTTGTTTGCGGGCACCTTGCGCGATAATATGAAAATGGGTAACGAAAACGCTACCGACGAGCAAATTAACAAAGCCTTGCAAATATCGCAAGCGGCAGAATTTGTCTCCAACCTAAAAAACGGGTTAGACGAGCAGGTCGCGCAGGGAGGGAAAAACTTTTCGGGCGGTCAGCGCCAAAGGCTTACGATAGCGCGTGCACTCAGCGGTAATCCGCGTATTTTGTTTTTAGACGATAGTTCGAGCGCGCTCGATTTTGCAACCGACGCAAAGTTACGCAAGGCATTAAACTCCTTAAAAGAAGAAAACGGTCTTACGGTAATAACAGTTTCTCAAAGAGCTAACAGCGTTAAATATTGCGACCTTATAGTTGTTATGGATGACGGACAAATCGCAGGGCTCGGCACGCATGAACAGTTAATTGAAAATTGTCAGGTTTATCGCGAAATATGTTTATCTCAAAATAAGGAGGCAAGCATATGAAGAAAAATGAAAGTTCAAAAAAAACCTCAAAAATAAATTTGAGTTCGATAAAAAAATTGCTCGTTTACGTAAAGCCTTACATTCCGCTTATAATAGTTGCTTTAATTTGTTCGCTAATACAAATTACCGCAACTTTATTATGTCCCGTTGTTATAGGTAAAACGGTAGATTACATTATAGGTGAAAACAACGTTGATTTTGCGGTTATTTTAAACAATGCGCTTATACTCGGTGGACTTATAGCCGTTGCTGTGCTGTATCAATATTTAAGTTCGCTTTGCATAAATCGCGCATCCTTTAAAACAATACGCGATTTGCGCGGCTATGCATACGGCAAATTAAATACTGTGCCGCTTTCGTTTATAGATAAAAGTTCGCATGGCGATTTAATTTCGCGAGTCGGTAGTGATATCGATCAAATTTCAGATGGGTTAATTCAAGGCTTTTCGCAGCTGTTCAGCGGCATTGTTACCATTATAGGAACGCTCGCTTTTATGCTTGCATACAATTGGATTATTGCGTTAACGGTAGTAATTCTTACGCCTTTGTCGCTGTTTGTGGCTTATTTTATTGCAAACGGTTGCCATAATATGTTTGCAATGCAAGCCAAAAAAAGAGGTGAACTTTCGGGCTTGGTAACCGAAATGTTGGATAATCAAAAGACGGTTAAGTTATTCGGTTACGAAAAACGTGCCGAAAACCGTTTTGAAGTTATAAATGCCGATCTTAAAATATGGGGGCAAAACGCAGCGTTTTATTCGGCAATGACAAACCCTTGCACGCGCTTTGTTAATAATGTGGTATATGTAATAGTTTGCATTATTGGCGCTTTTCTTGTTATAAAAGGTAACGGCATTTTAGGTATGAGTGCTTTTAGCGTGGGTGCGTTGTCGTGCTGTTTGTCCTATGCAAACCAATATACAAAGCCCTTTAACGAAATAACGGGGGTAATAACCGAGTTGCAAACGGCAGCCGCTGCTGCGGAGCGAGTATTCGAATTGCTGCAAACGGCCGATCAACCAAGCGATGAACATTGCCCCGATATAACAAATGTAAGCGGCAATATACAAATTAACGACTTGTATTTTTCTTACGTGCCCGAAAAGCCTTTAATTCAAGGTTTTTCGCTTAGCGTAAACAGCGGTAAACGCATTGCCATTGTAGGACCTACCGGATGCGGAAAAACAACGTTAATCAACCTATTGATGCGTTTTTATGATCCGGACAGCGGAAAAATTCTTATAGAAAACACAGATATTCAAACTGTAAGACGTATGTCGGTGCGACAAAACTTCGGTATGGTTTTGCAAGATACTTGGCTTAAAAAAGGTACCGTAAAAGAAAATATTGCTTATGGTAAACCGGATGCAACCGAGCAAGAAATTATAGAAGCGGCTAAATCGGCGCATATTCATAATTTTATAATGCGGTTAGAAAAAGGATACGATACCGTCCTCGATTGTGACGGCGGCAATATTTCTCAAGGACAAAAACAACTTCTTTGCATAGCAAGGGTTATGCTTACTCATCCGCCAATGCTTATTTTAGATGAAGCTACTTCGTCTATAGATACTAGAACGGAAATAAAAATTCAACGTGCGTTTGACGAGCTTATGTGCAACAAGACCTCTTTTATTGTAGCGCACAGGCTTTCCACCGTAAAAAATGCAGACTTAATACTTGTTATGAATAATGGTAATGTAATAGAAAAAGGCACACATGAACAGCTTTTAAATAAGGGCGGCTTTTATGCGAATTTATATAACTCTCAGTTTGAACATTAAGTATTTTTACCAATTAATAAAAATATAAAAAATTAGGCTATAAGTCGATTAACAACATTTTTTGTGTAAAAAAACTCTCTCTTGCAGATCGCAAAAGAGAGTTTTTTAGTTAAAATAATTATACCGTATGCGCGGCTGCTTCTTTCAACAATTCGTGTTGGCGCGCCAAGGTGTATAGTTCGTAATATTTGCCTTTGAGTTCTAACAGCCGGCTATGTGAACCTTCTTCTTGAATTTCCCCGTGCGATAAAACAATAATTTTATCGGCGTTTTTAATTGTAGAAAGTCTGTGTGCCACTATAAGCATCGTTTTAGAATTCATCATTTTTTCAAGCGAATCTTGTATAAGCATTTCCGTTTCGGTATCTATATTCGAAGTTGCTTCGTCCAAAATAAGCACGTCGGGCTTATGTATAATTGTTCGTGCAAAGGATAAAAGTTGGCGTTGTCCTGCCGAAAGGTTATTACCTCTTTCAAGAATTTGTTCGTCAAGCCCGTTAGAGCATTTGTTAATAAATTTGTCGGCATTAACGTAACGGCAAGCGTCCATAACCTCTTTATCGGAAAAACTTTCCTCTCTTAACACAATGTTGCTGCGAATTGTGCCCGAAAATAAAAATACGTCTTGTAGCATTTGCCCGAAATGTTTTCTCAGTGAGGACATTTTAATATTTTTTATGTTTATGCCGTCAATTAAAATTTCACCGCGCTGTATATCATAGTTTCTACAAATAAGTGATAAAATAGTTGTTTTGCCTGCACCGGTTGCGCCAACAAAGGCAACCGTTTCGCCCGCGTTTACGGTAAAACTTACATCTTTTAAAATCCAATTATCTTCGGTATAAGCAAACCAAACGTGTTTAAATTCAATGTTTCCGTGTACTTTTTCAAGTTCTATTGCGTCCGGACTATCGGTAATTGCGGGCGGGGTGTCGAGCAGTAAAAAGATTTTTTCAGCCGAAGCAAAAGCCCATTGCAAACGGTTAAATTGTTCGGCAAGCGATTGTATCGGGTTAAAAAATTTAGAAATAAACATATAAAAGCTTACAACTGTGCCGCTTGTAATCGTTTGACCGAGAAAAACCGTATTGTTTATGTAGCCGCTTGCGCCCAAGTAAAACAAGCACATAATCGAAGTGGTGTATAGCATGTAAACCATGGGGCGGAATATTCCGAAAACAAAAATTTGTTGCGAAAGCGCGCTTCCTAACTGATTGTTCTTTTGGGTAAATTCTTCAAGTTTTTTATTTTCTCTGTTAAAAATTTGCGTAATTTTTATTCCCGATAGGTTTTCGGATAAAAATGTGTTTATATCGGTTGTGCAGTCGCGTACGCGGCGATAAGCCTTGCGCGAGAATTTGCGGAATAACACCGTGAATAAAACAATAAAAGGAACAAAGCACAGCACCATTAGCGTAAGTTCGTAGTTAAGCGCGAGCATTGCGATTAAAACGCCTATTATTAAAAAGCAGTTTTGAACAAGCGACGCCACAAGATTGGTAAACATAACCGAAATACCGTTTATGTCGTTGGTTACCCTCGTTACCAATTTACCCACGGGAATGTGATTTAGTTGTTCAGCCGAAAGCTGTTCAATATGTTCAAACAAATCGGCTCTCAGCGCCGAAACAATTTTTTGTCCTGTTTTTTGTAGTATTAGCGATTGTAAATAGCCTGCCGTAAGCGAACATATAAGCATAGAGGCATATATGCCTACACGAATAAATAAAGTGCTCAGCTCAAACGAGCTTTTAATCATTTCTTCTATTTCGCCTATTAAAATTGGTGCTGCTATATCGTAAGCGATTGCAATTAAAACAAGTACAAGCACCAACAAAAAGTTTTTTGCGTAAGGTTTTGCGTAACCTAAAAGGCGTTTTATAATCTCGCTGTCTTTAACCGTGCGGTCAAAGCCCATGCTTTCCTTTTTGTCTTTTATAAGTACGTACGCAAGAATAAGTGCGGCAGAAAAAACTCCTATTATAGCGCCGGCTATAAGCAAAGGGTAGTAATCACGCATTGCCTTTTTCCCCCTCGTCTTTTTCTAATTTTTGCAATTGAACCGTTCTTGCGTATTCTTCACACGTAACAAGCAACTCTTCATGCGTGCCGCAAGCAATTATTTTGCCGTCATCGATAAAAATAATTTTATCCATGCCTTCTACGGTAGAAATTCTGTGCGAAATCATAATAGTTGTTTTGCCTTTGCGCTCCTTTGCAAGGTTATGCAAAAGTTGGCGTTCGGTATCGGTATCAACGGCGGAAAGCGCATCGTCTAAAATAAGCAAAGGCGCGTTTTTCATAAGGGCGCGCGCTATAGATATTCGCTGTTTTTGTCCGCCCGAAACCGTTACGCCGCGCTCGCCGAGCACTGTTTGGTATTTATCGTCGAATTCTTCAATATTGTCCGCAACGGCGGCAAGTGTTGCCGAGCGTTCTATTAAATCTTGGTCAGTCGTATCGCTTGCAAAGGCAATGTTGTTTGCGATGGTATCGCTAAACAAAAAGTTGTCTTGCGGAACGTAAGCGGCATTTTCTCTTACCGATTTAACGGTTAGGGTGTTAATGTCCTGCCCGTCTATAAAAATGCAACCGTCGGGCACATTGTATGTGCGCAGTATTAAATCGGCAATAGTGGTCTTGCCTGACCCTGTTTTACCCGTTATGCCAACGTTTTCGCCCGCATTTATTTTAAACGAAACGTTCGTTAATGCGTTGTAATCGCCGCAAGGGTACTTAAACGTAAGGTTTTTAAACTCTATAGTGCCTTTTGCATTTGTTAGGGGAATGGCGTTTTTGTCGTCAACAACATCGGGCTTGGCATCTAAAAGTTCGCTTACGCGTTTAAGCGAGGCTTTCCCGCGCGATTGCATGTCAATTAGTTCAGATACCGCCATAATAGGCCAAATAATTGCATTAAAATAACCTATAAATTCAACTAATTGACCCGCGTCGAATACACCTTTATAAACAAGGTAGCCACCGTAACCGAGTATTATGCAAATTACCGATTCAACAAAAAGCGTTACTAAAATATGCAAAAGAGAGGAAATTTTTGTGTATTCAATGTTAACTTTTTCGTTTTTTCGGTTTAGCTTTTTAAACGCAAGCAGTTCGTTTAACTGTTTTACAAAAGCTTTTATAACCGCAATGCCCGAAAAACTTTCCTGTGAAAAATCCGAAAGAGCCGAAAAAGCTTCTTGGCGCTCATCCCATTTTTTAGACATACTGTTTCCCACAATAATAGCAATAATTGCTAACAAAACCATAGGTATAAGAGTAAAAAGCGTTAGCAGTTTATTCATTTTAAGCATATTGTAAATTGCCAAAAAGCCTAAAAGAGCTGCATCGCAAAACATCATTATGCCCGAACCGAAACAGTCTTGTATTGTTTCTAAATCGTTGGTAAAAAGCGACATTAAATTGCCCACTTTATTAACCTGATAGTATTGTTGTGAAAGATTTTTAGATACGTCAAACATTTTGCGGCGTAACTGTGTTTCAACCTTTATTGCAGAGCCGAATAAACAAATTCGCCATAAAAATCTGCCCGTAACCATTGCTACTATAACCACAATCATGGGTTCGCAAATGTTTTTTAATACGTATTCAGAATTAAAATCGGGTATGTTACCGTTAAGTCCGTTTACTACTTCACGGTAAAGCTTGGGTACTATTAACTGAAAATAATCTACCAATGCAAGCGATAAAACGCCCAACAAAATTAGCGGCAAGTATTTTAAATAATACTTGTTTATGTGCCTTCCAAAAACCATTTTTTCTCCTCCTTTGTTAATCTTTTTAAAAAGCCTTTGTTAAAAGGCAAAAGTAAAAATAATGTAAAAAATAAATATTTAATAT
>CAZPFZ010000010.1:0-16617 GCA_964585955.1 uncultured Acidiphilium sp. | reverse complement strand
AATTTATATAATAACACACAAAGTAATCAAGGAGGATTATGATGTATAAAAAACTTTTAGCTTTTGTTATGGCTTTGGTAACGTTGACGAGTTTAGGGTTTTTAAACGCGTGCAAACGCGGTGTAGAGGCTGTTAATAAAAACATGACTCAGCTTTATATCGGCAACTATAACGGAGGCGTAGGACAGGTATGGATTGTAGAAGCAGCTAACGCTTTTGCCGAAAAATATAAAGATTATTCTTTTGAAAAAGGCAAAAAAGGCGTTCAGTTCTTTTTTGATCACGATAAAGACCTCGAAACCGAAACTAATATTCTCGGTTCTAAAAACCTTAACGAACTGTATTTTAACCAAGGCGTTAACTACACCGAATGGGCCGATAAAGGATTATTGCTCGATATAACTCAATGGGTAAATGAAGATTTAACCGAATTTGGCGAGAATGAGAGCATAATGGACAAGGTGAATGCGCCTTTTGATACCTTCCTCAACAGAAACGGTAAAATTTACGGAGTTCCTTTCTGGGAAGCGTATTATGGAATTCAATACAACATATCCATGTTTGAAAATAACGGATATTATTTTGACGAAGACAACGTTTTAGGTGCTGGCAAAAACGATGCAAAATCCGTCGGATTAGACGGCATAGCCGGTACTGCCGACGACGGTTTGCCCACTACTTATGCCGAATTTTTTGAATTATGCGATTATATAGCAGATGGCGGAAAAGATCCCATTATTTGGTCGGGTAAGGCAAAAGATTATTTTTCTTGGTTACTTTCTTCGCTTATGGCAGATTACGAAGGTACCGATAAGTTTATGGTCAATTACACCCTTAACGGAACTGTAGACGTAATAGATTCGTTTAACGGTAATACGCCGGTAATAAAACAAGTAAGCATAAACGATGCCGCAAACAACGGCGCATTGCTTGCTAAACAACCCGGACTTTACTATGCGCTTTCTTTTGCAGAACAGCTTTTGCGTAATCCCGATAGATATGCAGATGAAGGTCTATATCCCACGGCTACCAATCTCGACGTTCAAATATCTTTTGTTCAAGGCGAATCGCCCATGATTATAGAAGGCACATGGTGGGAAAATGAAGCCACCTCTGCATTGCAAAAAGAGTTCGGCTCCGAAGGGAAAATGGCGCAAGACTGCAAATTCGGAGTAATGCCGCTTCCCAAAGTAAACCAAGAAGAAGTAGAAAAATGTCGCAGCGTTGAACAAGGCGGTGAAGGAAAAGGAACAACGCTTGTTTCTCCTCTTTCAAGCTATGTTTACGTAAAATCAAACGTAGCCGAAAGCAAATACGAACTAATTAAAAAGTTTATACAATTTTGTCATACGGATGAAAGAATGAAAATATTCACCGAAACGACGGGTATGTATAAACCTTACGAATACGAAACCGATCAAAACTCTAACATTTCTTATTACGATAAGCAATTAAAAGCTTTGGTTGAAAACGTTAACACTACTGTTATTGTTCCTATCAGCAAGCATCCGTACTATCTTAAGGATTATACGAACTTTTATTTGTTGCCCCACTTGTTTATGACTTCGGTTAAAATAGAGGGTAAAACGTGGGTTGATTGGAATTCACTTGAAGTATTCGGACAGTCTAATAACAGTTTAACCGCAAAAGATTATTTCGAAGGCGTATATCAAAGCAGAACTTCAAGATTTAGCGCGTATTAATAACGTGTAACGAAACACCTATTAAAAAGGGGAAACCGATATGATTGAAGCGGCAACCACACAAAAAGGTATGCAAAGCAGAAGGAGAGCTAACCTGTTGTTTTATATCAGCATGGTGGCTCTGCCTCTGTTGCAGTTTGCAATATTTTGGATTTACGTAAAGGGAAATTCAATAATATTGTCATTTAAAAACTATACGGACAACACTCATTTCACGTTGGATTTCAGCAATTATATAAGAGTGTTTAACGATTTAACGAAAGACGAATCTATTATAGATGCTTTGAAAAACTCTTTCATATTTTATTTTCTTACTTCTATAATAACCATTCCCGTTTCGCTCACAATATCCTTTTATATTTATAAAAAATTTATAGGTTACAGCGTATTTAAGGTTATTTTGTTTTTTCCGTCGCTTATATCAAGCGTGGTAACGGTAACTGCGTTTTTATACCTTGCCGATTGGGGCTATCCCGCATTTATGGAAACTTTCTTCGGTGAAAAAGTAAGGGGACTTATTTCAAACGCATCCACAAGAAAAACAACTTTGCTAATTTATAATATATTTTTCGGGCTTGCGGGCAACTTCCTTTATTACAGCGGCGCTATGTCTACTATAGACGATTCCATTGTAGAAGCCGCAAAGTTAGACGGCGCAGGGTATATCATAGAGTTTTTTAAAATAACTTTGCCTATGATTTTCCCGACTTTTTCTACATTGTTTATAACGAGTATAGCCAATATTTTAATCAACGATTACGGACTTTACGTTATGTTCGGAACAATGAACTATAAAAACGTTCAAACAATAGGTTTCTACTTGTACGATAAGGTAAGGGCAAGCGTTTCTTCTAACGTAGAATTAGCTTACTGTGCCGCTTTCGGTATGGTTCTTACCGTAGTAGCAATGGTAATTACCTTTACTGTGCGCAAAATCGTCAATCGATTCGATCCTTTCAGAGAGGAGGTTGCCGAAATAAAATGAGAACCGTTAGTAAAATGAAAGATAGAAAAGCCTCGCTTGCTTTTCGCGTAATAGTGCTCGTTTTTCTTATAGTTTACGCTGTTGCTTTAATGTTCCCGTATTTTTGGGCGTTTGTTTCTTCGCTTAAAGATTATGACGGATTTAAGGAATACACTATAAGTTTTATTCAAGGCTTTCGTAGCGAAAACATTTTTGAAAGTTATTTAATTTCGATTGAAAAATTCGGTAAAAAAATAACCATGACGACGGGCGGTCAGCGTTTTGTCGGTTTTTGGGAGATGTCTTGGAATTCATTACTTTATGCCGGCGGTGGCGGATTGTGCATGACGTTTACCTCTTGCGTAATGGCGTACTGCTGTGCAAGATATAAATATAAATTCAGTAGTTTCTTATACATCCTCGTATATTTTTGCATGATAGTGCCGGTAATAGGTTCTAACGCTTCAGAATATCAAGTTGCGGACGCTCTCGGTTTAACAGAAAGTATGTTTGGTCAGTGGATAATGAAATGTTCGTTTTTGGGACTTAATTTCTTACTGTTTCATGCATCGTTTGCTTCTATGTCTACCGATTTCGAGCAAGCAGCCGAAGTTGACGGAGCAAACAATTATGTAAAATTTTTCAGTATATCTCTTCCGCTTGTACGTAATCTTTTCGGAACGATTTTCCTAATTGCATTTATAGGCTTGTGGTCGGATTATACAACACCGCTACTATATTTAAGTAATAGTTATCCCACTTTGGCTGTCGGATTATATTGGTTTTCCGATTTAAGTGATCCCGAAGTAAGCACAATACCTGTGCAAATGGCAACATGTATGCTCAGCTGTATTCCATCTTTAGTATTGTTTTTATTCTTTAAAGACAAACTAATGAGTAATTTATCGTTAGGGGGAGTAAAGGGTTGATGACAGAAAAATTAACTAAAAGAAGTTTCGCGATGATGTTTTTTGCGGCGGTTTGCCTAACGGCTACCCTTTTTGCCGTAAGTTTGCCGTTTGGCGCTTTTGCGGAGGAAGCTTCGTATTCAAATGTTGATTACAAAAGCAGTTATTCGTTGGGCGAAACGCTTGATATAGCCGATTTAACGGTTACGATTGGCAATCAAAGCGTAACTATGGATAAAACGGTGGTTTATCCGTCCGAAAAAGCTGTTTCGGCAGATAAAGTTGCTTTAAACGAATACGGCGAGTATTTTGTAAAATACAGCAAAATCATAAACGAAAAATACTACTTAAAGGAATATTCCTTTAAAATCGAGCGCACTGCTTATGCCGTACTCGGCGGATCGGCCGAATATACGAATGTTGGCGAATATCCTTATATACAAGATAAATCATCCGAGGGGTTAAAGGTTTCGCTCGATAAAAAAGGCACTTTTACCTATAACAATTACATCAATCTTGATGAATTGGATGAAAATCACCTGTTGTTTTCGCTATATGTCCTTCCTCAAGTTAAAGGCTCGCGCGATTTTGGTGTTCTTAATATTCGCATTATTGATGCTTTTGACCCGGATAACTATATTTTATTGCGTGTTAAGGCGTATAAAGAAATAGATTCCGTTAACGGCGAAGGATTTTCTTCATACTTATTGGCGTCGGTTCCCTCGGCAGGGCAAAAGCTTACCTCTAAAAACGGCGATAAATTAATGGTAGAAGATTGGGGAAGATACACTTGTTTTTCCTTTTCGGCTGAACCGTATAGTGCGGTAGGCACGGTTGAAAACGATACGTTGGAAGTCCGTTACGATCAAAAAGAAAAACAGCTAATTATTCCGCACGATTTAGGTTGGGACGCTATGTCCAACGTTATAGCCGATTTTGATGATCCCGTATATTTTGGCGATAATATTTGGAATGGCTTTTCTTCTAATAAAGTAATATTTTCGGTCAGTATAGACGGACTTATTGCCGATAGCGGCACCTTCGTTGTGAATAAAGTTGCAAACCAAAACTTGCAAGATTATGTATTTAGCGATTTAGAGCCCGACATAAACGTTGATTTTGGCGAATATACCGAACATTCTTTGCCCAAGGCAGAAGTAGGTAGACCTTATTCGATATACCAATTATATGCCGAAGACGACGTTGACGGCGTTATTGCTATGAACTCTTACGTTTCTTACGAAAAGGACGGAAAGGTTTTTGACGTAAGCGTAGCAAACGGTGCCTTTGTGCCATATGCCGCGGGCGAATATAAAATTAACTATTTTGTAAAAACAAGTACGGGACAATTAAAAACCAAAACCGTTTGCATTTTAGCTGAAGAGCCGCAACAACTTCAAGTTACCGTGGATGAACGAACCGACGAATATAAAATAGGCCATTCATATATTCCGTTCGATTACACCGTAGTAAACGCTTACGGCAAGGCAAGTTGCAAAATAACGGTTACGGATGTCGGCGGCGTTAGCTCAAACTGGAGTGAAAGTTTTGTGTTTACATCTTCCGGTCGGCATGAGGTCGAGTATGAATTTACCGACAGGGCAGGAAGGACGGCTGTAAAAACATTCATAATAAATGTGGGTGCTTCCGATGCGCCCGTTTGGGATGAAAATCCCGTTATTCCGAGATACATGTTAGGCAGTTATTTTTGCGAAATAGACGGGCAAAATTCGCAATATGCGTATAAAATAAACCCCATTTCCGCAAAGTTTTACAATGATGACGGAAGCGTTCAAACAAAAATCGCCGATGTGTATTTTGACGGGGTAAAGGCAGAAAATGGCGTTATAAAACCCGTAGCGGCTGTCGGTTCTTCTCCGCAAGTTAAAGAAATTTGCTTTAAGGTACAATTTAACGGAGTTGAATATCAATCGCAAAATTATCAAACGACGGTAGTAAGCGCGTTTAAAGACGCTGCGGGAAAAACTCAATTGAATATGTCGCAATATTTTGTGGGTAAAGGTTTTGTTAATACACTCGATTATCCCGAAACCACTAAAAAATTCCTTGAATATACCGCGACCGAAGAGGATAATTATATTGAGTTTGTTAATCCCGTTTCTTTAAATAAGGCGTCGCTCTCGTTTAATATCAATCCGTTAAAAGTGGATTTCGATAAAGTAAGGGTTACTTTTTTCGATAGCGAGCAACCTCAAAAATATATTTACGCCGATTGCTATTATGATCAAGAAAAGCAAGTTTCGTATATGACGGTTAACGACAACCCATTACAAGCCGTTTTAAGTGGAAGCATGATTGCCGATAATCAAAGCAATATAGAAGTTCGTTACGATTACGAAATGTTAAAAATGCAAGGGCATCCGCTTAAATTAACACAATATGCAAACGGCGAAGATTTTGATTGTTTCCCGTCGGGCAAAGTGTATATTAAAGTGCAAATTTTAGGGGCTACAAGCGGCAGTGCGGCAATTCGCATTATGAAAATAGATAATCAAATTTTCAGTAGCGAAACAGTTCGCGATAGGGTTGCGCCCACAATAATGTTTGAAAAAACTTTAAATAACAGTTATGTAGGCGGCGAAACCGTAACTATTTCAAAAGCGACTGTTTCAGATGTTTTAAGCCCTTATGGCTCGGCAACATTCTCGATTAGACTGCGCGAAAGCGGCGAATACGTAAATGATGAAAACGGAAAACTTTTACAAGATGTTTCTATCGATAAAGAATACACTTTAAACCCTGATATAGGTACTTATGAAGTAGTAATAAAGGTGACAGACGGCAATGTATCCGATAGTTACAAAAAGGTTTTCTATGTTATAGATTGCATATCGCCGACAATTTCTATTAAAGGAGTTGTTCAAGGCGAGGTAAAGGCAGGTCAAACGTATAAATTGCCCGAATTTGAAGTTGCAGATAATTATTCTTCTGCAGAAAATTGCAAAAAATGGATTGTTGTATATTACGACAACGGCAGAGTGGAAGAAATATATTCCGACGAATATGTATTTTGGGCGACGGGCAAATACACCATAGGCTTTTTCGGTGCCGACGAAAACGGCAATACCGCAAGTTTGTATTACACCGTAAACGTTTTAAAATAATGGAGGAAAAATATGAGTAAATTGTTAAAGGTCGCGTCTTTGATGCTTACCGCGATTTTAATGACTACCGCTATTGGTTGCATTTCATCCGATGACCCTACATCGGGCGGCGGCACCGTTATTGATAGTTCTAAATACGATAAGCCCGATTACAGCGAAGGCGAAGCAATGCTTGCCGATAACGGAAAAAGCGAATATAAAATAGTAAAGCCGCAGTCCTCTGAAGAATACGAAAATTGGGCTG
Source organism: uncultured Acidiphilium sp. (assembly GCA_964585955.1). Classification (GTDB taxonomy): domain Bacteria; phylum Bacillota; class Clostridia; order Christensenellales; family Borkfalkiaceae; genus HGM11416. The sequence goes on along the minus strand of CAZPFZ010000010.1, from coordinate 9,673 downwards.
CAAGCGAATTGAGCGAGTTTTTTAAACAAGCCACTGGCGTTGAACTTTCGGTTATAACCGATAACGATAAATCGTTAGGTAACTTAATAAGCACCAAAAACAAATATATTTATTTGGGGCAAACAAAAATAACCAAAAACTTAACCGCTAAAAACGACTTAATTCCATCATACGAAGCAGTAGGCGAAAGTGGTTTTAAAATTAAGACTGTAGATAACAGTTTGTTTATTTGCGGCGCAAGCGCAACGGGAACAGCTAACGGCGTTTACGAATTGCTCGATTTGCTTTTTGACTATGATTGCTATGCTGTGGATGAACTTTACGTAAAACAAGAAACTTCGGTAAAATTACCCGTACTCGATTACGTTTATCGTCCCACATTCGATTATCGCGAGGCAAGCTACCGCGAAGTAAAGTTTAACAACGACCTTAAAAAACGTATGCGTTTCGATAAACAGGGTGAAACCTTTGTTTTCGGAAGCAACTGTCACAATTCCTTTGAAGTAATTTGTTACGACGAATCATCCAAGGGAATGACTTTAAGGGAATATAATTCGTTAGTTTCTAAGCACTCCGATTGGTTTGCTTCAAGCGAATGGGAAAAATTACACCCTCCCTTTAACGGTGAAAGGGTAAAATCTCAGCTTTGCTATTCCAACGAAGAAATGACTAACGAGTTTATAAGAAAACTTAAGCTCATTTTAAAAGATACAACCGCACCTATAATGCAAATAGGTATGGAAGATAACGATTTATGGTGTACCTGTTTAAAGTGTACGGCATCAAAATTGTATTATGGATCAGATTCGGCTGTTATGATTAAGTTTATGAATAAAGTAGCAACCGAAATAAACGCTTGGCGCGAAAGCGAAGGCAAAGAACCTATGGATTTTTGTTTCTTTGCTTATTATAAAACGGAAATACCGCCCAGCAAAAACCTATCCGAACTTAAAATGAATGAACACGTCGGTGTATATTTTGCCCCCATTCGCGCAAAATTCGCATTTAGTTTTAACGACGAAATAAACGAAGAGTACGCAAATAACTATAAAGCGTGGGCTGAACTTACCGATAAGTTTTATATTTTCTCGTATGCAACGTATACCGGTCAAACTTTAATATTCCACGATACTTTTAGAGTATTAAAAGAAAACCAAGAATTTTACAAAAAATACGGCGCCATATATATGTACGAAATGACCGAGCATTGGCAAGAACGTGCAACCGCTTGGAGTCGTTGTAAGGCTTATGTTATAAGCAAGCTCGAATGGAATTTGCAGTTAGATACTCAAGATTTAATTGAAGAATTTTTTGTTCACTACTTTAAAGATGCTTCTGATATAATGCTTGAAATATTCACCGAAGAGCGCGCCCATATGGCAAGTATATACAAGCCCGACGGAACGCCCAACGGTTTTATAGGCGAAAACGTGCTATCTGCCGATTACTGGGGTTATGCACAGCTTAACGGTTGGCTTGAAAAAATAGATGAGGCATATAAATCTATAGCATATCTTAAAAATATAAATAAAGATTTGTACGATAAGTTATATTACCGTATTAATCTTGAAAGTATTCAGTTCAGATACATTATGATCTCTTTGTACGGCGATACTCTTTGCAATAACGTTGCTCAAATGAAGCAGCAGTTTAAAAAAGATTTTGAATCGCTCGGAATGAGTGCATATTGCGAAAGTCAGGATATTTCCGCTTTGTGGAGCAGCTGGAATGTTTCCTAAGCAAGCGAGGCAAAATATGATGGATTTTTTTAAAAAACATATAAAAATAATCATAATTGCGGTTGCCGTTATTGTTGGTTCAGTTATTGTTTTATCACTTTGCATGTGCAATCAAAGTTGCAATAACGGTTCGTCCGAACCTATTACGTCGGCAGAGCAAGTAAACAAAAGCGACTTAAAATTAGTCACGGACGGAATGGTTCAAGAAGAAGGTTGTTATAAACTGTTTTTAGCCATAGGTGATGTTTATACCCTTTCGGCAACGTCCGAATATACTATTTCTTATACTTCCACACAGCCTAACATAGCCTCGGTAAGCGCAAACGGAATAATTACGGCGAACAATCCCGGTACTTCCGTTATTTACGTAAATGCAGGCACTCAAGTTAAATCTGTTGTGGTTGAAGTTCAAAACGTAATAGTACCGTTTGTTTACGTCGCTAAGGACGAAATAACTCTTTCTCTTGCAATCGAAAACGCAAACGTTTATCGTCTTGCACCATCGGTTACATTTGACGGTGAAATAGTTGAATGCGAAATAACCTATTTGTCTACGTCCGCTTCGGTCGCATCGGTCGATGAAAACGGTGTTATTACTGCCGCTTCGGCAGGTGAATGTCAAATTATAATTACGGCAAACTATAACGGAATTACGGCAAACTCTGCCGTTTCGGTTACCGTCGTAAACAATTAAAAGGATGTTTTTTGTCGCATAAATAATAGGGCGGCAAATAATATAAAAAATTTTTGGAGGAAAAATGTATGCAAAAATCAAAAAGCATATGGATGTTAGCTTTAACTGCTGTTATGTCTTTGTGCTTAAGCTTGGTATGCGTAAACTTTACGCAACCGCAAATCGCAAAGGCTGAAGGTGGTCAATATCTTTCGTTAGACGGTAAGCTCAGTTATCTACAAGATGGTTACGCTGCGGGTGATACTCAATATCTTATTTACTTGTCTTCTACGGTAGATTTGCCTCATGCTGAGTGGGGTGTGTATCCTACTTGGGATATTATAGCAAAGACAGATAAAGGTGATTTACCTGTACTTGCTATTTATGGCTGTTGGGATACGAAAACATTCGCTTTATATTTTAGCGTTGAAAAAATTAATCAAGTTAATCCTAGCACCATAACTATTGAACCGGGAACAAAGGCAGTAGTTGGAGAAACCTATAAGGGCGAATATGCAGGCATAGAATTTACAAGTGGCTTAACTTTAACAAAGGTTGAAAATGGTTGGACTTTAAGCACTCCGACGACGCCAGCTCCCCCAACGGAACGTACGTATTTGCAATTGGAGGGTGCGTCTTATGATTTCATTTCTGACGCTGCACCTAATTACGCTATATTCTTTAGAACTACGGTAGATTTGCCGCATTTAACTGATGCTTGGTATGCTTATAAGACTTCGGAAGTTACCGTAACTACCGATAAAGGCGATTTAAAAACGATTGCTGTTTACGGCACGGATCAAAGTAAGTTGTTTGGATTATATTTCAACAAGAATTCTTTTGACGAGTTCGCAGCAAAGCAAATAACCATTCCGGAAGGAACCAAAATAGACGCCAACGATAACTATAAAGGCGCATATTTAGGTATAGAATTTAAAAAAGCCGTAACTATTTATAAAACCGAGGGCGGTTGGTCGCACGACGAAAGCGTTTCTTACGATGAAGTTGCCGTAGATTTAGCTACTGCAAACATATCTTTTACCTATTCTGATCAATTTAAGCGTATTCAATTTTCTATTCCGTCGGTTTGCGATAAATTCGACGCTTGGAAATCTTTATCGGGTACTGCTACTTTCTATGTAGAATACGGTGAGGGCGATAAAGCTGTTTCGGTTGTTCAATCTAACCCCGACGATAAGGGATTATTGATTATAGTCAACGATAATGACGGAAAAATTTATCAAGATTCCGAATATATCACGTTAAAGAGCGCAACTCTTTATGCCGAAGACTATAAGCTTAAAATCGTTCTTAGCAACTCTCGTACGTTCTCTAAGGATACAGAGTTTAAAGAACTCGGCAACGTTACTTTCCAACAAACTACCGGCAATAATAATAATTTCGGTTTCTTTTCTACATGCGAATATACCGTTCCTATGGATTCTGCTTGGGAAATTTTCAATGATTTCCAAGTAACTGCTTATAAGGCAGACGGAACATCCGAACAAGTAACCGCATTCTTGCAAAATGTAGATGCAGACAATCAAAATTGGTTGTATATTTGGATAAAGGGTAAAACGCAAGAACAACTTGCCGATTACACAAAAATAACCGTAGCTAAAGATACTACCGTTACGAGAGATTACGGTTGGAAGAAGGGTGTTAAATTCAGCGCTAAGGACGTAAATTATTATAACTTCGAAGGTAGTTGGGGTACAACCGATCCTTCCACCGTAGTAAAAGAAGTAGTAAAATTCAGTTACATCCACAACGAATGGAATAACATGACGGGTACTTCTTACGGAACTTACTGCACGTTATTAGCGTTTAGTTCTAACATTGCCGTTTCTAACGGTTCAATCGTTCGCGAAAACAGAAGAGCAAACATTTTGGTTAACGGTCAAACAACAACAGCCGATCAACTCACTTATTCGCATGCACACGGCAAAAACACATTGTTAATTTGCATTAACGATGAAGAACTTATGGTTGAAGGCACTACTATAGAGTTGTTGTCCGGTTTTGGTTTTGAAACAGCTACTTTAGGCGAGGGCGTTAAACTTGAGCTCACTAAGGAAGAAGATAAATGGGTATTCGTTGTAGCTTCTAACGAAGGAATGAAACCTTTATTTACCTACTCTGCTATGCTCGGTGAACAAGAAGTTGAAGTTGTTAATAACGAAATCTTGTTTGAAAGAAATGAAGGCGAAGCTTTCGACCTCGAAGGTTTAGCAGTTACCATTACCGATAAAGACGAAAAATCGTACACCGCTACTGTAGAAGGCAATTTCGATGCCGCTTTAGCAGAAGGTAAATATATTTATAATGCAGCAGAAGGCGCTGAAAATATTTATAGCGTGCTTTACAAGTTCGATACAACTTACGGTTGGGTTACCGTAACTGTAAAACTTGTTGTTAACGAAAAAGATTCAGTTGCTCCCGTTATCGAATGGGAAGCAGGTACAGAATTAACGCTTGACGAAGGTTACGACATTTCTATGATCAATGTATCGGCTACCGACGACGTAGACGGCGAAGTAGAAGTTGTTTGTACTTGGTCCGAAGGCGCCGTTGTGAACGGATTGTTAGTTGCGGGTCAACATACACTTACCCTTACGGCAACCGACGCTGCGGGCAATAAAGCAGAAATAGTAATAAACGTAACTGTAGAAGGCTCATCCGAACCTATTACATCCGATGATACATCGAGCTCGGCTCAATCGGGTAGTGCAAGTAGTGCAAGCAGTGAAAGCAGTGGAAGCAGTTGTGCGTCTTTGGTAGATGGATCTATGGTTAATATTACTTTATTATTAATCGTTGCATGTCTTGTTTGTGCAGTTATTAAAAAAGAAGAAAGAGCTAAATAATATTAACTGATTTTTTAGGGGATACGGTTGACGGTTTCACCTAAGCCGTATTCCCTTATTTTTAACAAATTTAATAAAGATTTTCAGAATAAAACAAAAAAGTTTTAATGCTTACATATAGTTAATTTTGCGCGGCATTGTAGTATGTGAAAAATTTTTGGCGTTTTTTATGTAGCTGTGCGAAGTTATAGCTGTTTTGCAAGTAGGTTTTTAACCGCTTGTATAAAATTTTGATTTATAAATTGTTATTATGGAATATAAAAAATTCGGTATTTTAATAGATTGCTCGCGTTGCGCCGTTATGAAGGTTTCACAGCTGAAAGAGCTTATAGACGTAATGCAAAAAGCAGGGTATAATCTTTTGGAGCTTTGTACCGACGATACGTATAAAATAGATAGCGAACCATATTTCGGATATTTGCGCGGTTCTTATACAAAAGAAGAAATTAAGCAAGTAGACGAATATGCAAAGCAAAAGGGTATAGAGCTTGTGCCTTGTATTCAAACGCTTGCACACCTTGTTAACCTTGTAAAGTTACCGGCTTATGCCAATATAGTCGATTTTGCGGATATTTTGCTTATTGACGAACCTAAAACGTATGAGTTGATAGATAAAATGTTTGCCTCTCTTGCCGAAATGTATTCGTCGCGCAATGTTAACATAGGCTTTGACGAAGCTCACATGGTAGGCTTGGGTAAATACCTTGATAAACACGGATATAGCAACCGTTTCGATTTATTGCTTAAACACCTTAACAAGGTTGTTGATATTGCCGCAAAATATGGTTTTAAGGTTCATATGTGGAGCGATATGTTCTTCAAACTTGCCAATCACGGCAAGTATTGGGAAAAAGGTGTAAAAATTCCGCAAGAGGTTGTCGATAAAGTTCCGCAAGGCGTGGGCGTTTGTTATTGGGATTATTATTCTTACGACGAACAAATGTATGACGAAATGCTCACCTCGCACGAAAGCTTTCGCGGCGAAAAATGGTTTGCAGGCGGCGCTTGGACTTGGAACGGTTTTGCTCCGCTTAATAGGTTGTCGTTGGCAACAATGAAACCCGCTATGCGGCAAGTGAGAAAGCACAATGTAGAAAACGTGCTTATCACCCTTTGGGCGGATGACGGTCATGAATGTTCATATTTTTCAGTTTTGCCATCCCTTTACGCCATAAGGCAATTTGCCGAAGGCAATGAGGACGAGGAAAAAATAAGCAAAGATTTCGAGACGTTGTTCGGTTATTCCTACGATGATATGATGACCTTGGATTTGCCGAATAAATCAAGTTCTAACCCCAATTTAACCGATATTAATAATCCTTGCAAATGTCTTTTATATAACGATCCGTTTTTGGGGTGGAAAGATTATGCCGTTGCCGCCGAAGAGCATATTCCTTACGACGAATATGCCAAGATTTTAGCAAAAAAGGCAAAAAAGGCTGGTAAATATGCTTATCTTTTTGAGTATTTGCGCGATTTGTGTAGGGTTTTAGAGCTTAAAGCCGAGCTTGGCGTAAAAACAAGATGTGCATATAAGGCTAAAGATATGCAAGAATTATTGCGGCTTGCCGAGGTGTATAAACAAACTGCAAAACGTGTAAAAACTTTTAGGAATTCCTTCCGTAAAACCTATTTTCAAGAAAATAAGCCTTACGGCTGGGAAATACATGAAATGCGGTTAGGCGGTTTGCAAGCACGTCTTACAGATTGCGCCGAACGTTTAATTGCCTATGCAAACAAAGAGACTGAAGATATTTTAGAATTAGAAGAAGATATATTGCCGTATAACGATTGGAAACCGTTACAAAATAATTTTCACCGAGCTTTGGTGAGTGTTAGTGAATTATAAGGAAGATATTATGAAAAAAGGAAGAGTTACTATTCCCACCGATGAGAATTTTGTGGAGGGAACAAAAAAAATAGCCGAACTTTGGGGCGCCGATGCCGTGCGCGATTGCGACGGAACCAAATTGCCTAAAAACGCAGGGCAATTCGGCAAGGTTTATAATACCTATTTCGTCGTCCGCGGCGATAACGAATGGGCAAGAAAACATCCCGAAGAAGCACAGCGCATATTCCTATTGTCCGAGCGCAACCTTGCAACGGGTGATACGCTTAAAATAGACATTATGCATGGTTTTTTAAAGGACGAATTTGCGCCTGACGATAGCTATATTTCGCTTTGGCAGGCATATGATAGGACGACCGGAGAGGAGTTTAAAAATTGGACGTATAACGCCGAAAACGGCATTGTAACACTTGATGGTTGCAAGCCTTTTCACGAATACACCGTTACATTTTTGGCACGCGTTACTTGGCATCCCGTTCAAATATACAACTACCTCACAAATGAATGGACTTGCGAAAAGCAGTTAACTTACGACCCTGCTTTCCCCAAAACACGCGAATACATAAAACGCTATATGCAAGATTGGTGCAAGGCAAATCCCGAAACGAGCGTTGTTCGATTTACTACTTTCCTCTATCAATTTACCCTTATTTTTAACGAAAAAGGCAAGGAAAAACAGGTGGAATGGTTTGGCTATGCTCAAACGGCTAATCCTATTTTAATTGCCGATTTTGAAAAGGAAAGCGGTATTAAATTAGTTGCCGAAGATTTTGTAGATAGCGGTTATTACAATAACTGTTTCAGAACGCCAACCGAAAAATTCCTTAAATATATGGATTTTGTTGAAAGGTTCGTAAGCAAAACAATAGGCGAACTTGTAGATATTTGCCACAGCTACGGCAAAGAAGCTATGATGTTTTTGGGCGACGATTGGATTGGTTCAGAACCTTACGGCGAACACTTTAAAAATATGGGGCTGGATGCGGTTGTAGGTTCTGTAGGTGGCGGTGTTACAGTAAGAATGCTTTCTGAAATTCCGCACGTAAAATACCACGAGGGTAGGTTTTTGCCCTACTTTTTCCCCGATACGTTTTTCGAAGGGAACGAGGTCGGCGCGCTTGAAGAGCTCGACAAAAATTGGTTAACCGCAAGAAGAGCCATTATGCGTAAACCGATAGATAGAATGGGGTTTGGCGGATATTTGTCGCTTGCGGCAAAATTCCCAGCTTTTGTAAACAGGGTTGCCGAAATTGCCGATGAGTTTAGGACAATTTACGATGCAGTCGATAATAAAAAACCCTATTGCCGTTTAAAAGTAGCCATATTAAACGCTTGGGGCAAAAAGCGCAGTTGGATGAGTCATATGGTTGCCCATGAACTTTGGTATCAGCAAATTTACTCTTATCAGGGTATATTAGAAGCTATTTCGGGCTTGCCTGTAGATGTTTGCTTTTTATCGTTTGAAGATGTTAAAAATGGCGTGCCTAGCGATATCGACGTTATAATAAACGCAGGCGATGCATATACCGCATATTCGGGCGGAAAAGCTTGGCTCGATGAACAATTGCAAACAGCAATAAGAAAGTTCGTTTATAACGGTGGCGGATTTATAGGGGTAGGCGAACCTACTGCTTGCTCCGCTAACGGAAGATATTTTCAACTTGCCGACGTTTTGGGCGTAGACGAAGAAATAGGATTTACTCTTTCTATCGATAAATATAACATAAATAAGGTTAGTCACGAATTAACCGACGGAATGGTTAAATTCGACTACGGCGAGGATAAAAAGAGCATTTATGCATTAGATAACGCTAAAGTTCTCGATATAACTTTTTCAGACCGCTTCAAACGCAACGTTAATGTTGGCGAAGTAAAAATCGCCGTAAATGAATACGGCAAGGGCAGAAGCTTTTATATAACGGGAATTCCTTATTCGTTTGAAAACTCACGGCTTTTATATAAAGCAATGTGTTGGGTTGCAAATAAAGATTTAAACGTTTGCTATTGCAATAACGTTAATGTTGAATGTAACTATTATCCCGATGCAAAACGTTATGCTCTCGTTAACAATTCTAACTCAATTCAAACCACCGATTTTTACAACAAATTGGGCTATAAGTCGATTATCGAGTTAAAACCGATGGAAATTAAATGGATAAAAGAGTAGTTTTTAATTGATTTTGTGTTATAATTAACACTTTTTAGCCGATTGCTTATATATTATAGTTGTTTAATTTGCAATTGTTTTGCTAATTTACAGCTGACTTTAATCTATATATAACTGCCGATTTTTTGCAATAAGTCGGGCTATAAGTCGATTATTAGCGTATTAATAATAAAATATGACTATAAAAAGAATAATGCAACTTGATTTTTTATTGATCAATGTCTTGTGTTATTCTTTTTTATATGCCTAAATTACATGGTAAGGTTTAGCCGAAGTAATATGTTTAAAAAGTTGTCATTACCTATAAGAATAAAAGATTTTATAAGGTGTCATAAATGAAAATAAAAATTGTCACAAAAGACAACAAAACGCTTACAA
>CAZPFZ010000009.1:11636-16744 GCA_964585955.1 uncultured Acidiphilium sp. | reverse complement strand
TTGCCACAATGCGCGAGTATATACCTTTGGAATACACTTATGTAGTTTCGGTTGACTTTGTATCGTCACTACGCGGACAGTTTAAAAAGGTAGCAACAACTAAAGAAGTTGTAAACGACGGCTTAAAAGCTTGGAACTAACAAAAAAGTATGCAAATTCAATTTAAAAAATTAACGTTTGAACAAAACGGCGATAAAATTTTAATGACAAAATGCGGAAACTTCGCTTCGGCGGGGCACGGCTTTGCCGAAGTGCAGGTTTTAGGCGAAAATAAGGACACTCATTTGGGTGTAAAAATGGCGCGTTCATCCGAAGGGGCAAAGCTTTACTACCGCTCGCACGAGCAGGGCGAAAATTATTTGACCATAGTGCAAGAAAGCGAACTTGTCCGCGTGACCACGCACTTTACAGGTTACAATAATACCGATACCGTGCGCATATATACCGAAGTGGAAAATATATCCAAGGCGCCTATTGTAATAGAGGAAGTTTCTGCCTTTATTGCTTACGGAATAGGTGAAAAGGGTATTGATAGCGCAGATGATCTTTACTATACTCGATTTTTACAAAGTCATCATGCCGAATGTCAACCTCGCCGCGCAAGCTTTAGAGAGTGGGGATTGTTCCGTGCTAATTTCGAAAGTCAAAAGCGTATTGCTTTTGCAAATGTGGGCAGTTGGTCTACTAAAGAAGAATTGCCTCAAGGAATTATAGAGGATGCGAAAAATGGCGGTTTTGCCATGTTTCAAATAGAAAGCAACGCATCTTGGTATTACGAAATAGCAGATTGCAATCAAGAATATTATTTATATCTCGGCGGACCGAATGTAACGTTTAATTCGTTTAGCAAGCAGCTTGATGTTGGCGAGAGTTATCGTACAGTAAACGTAGCGTTGGCTTTTTCCGATAGTTTAAACGGCGTTATAGGTGAAATGACTAAATATCGCCGCTGCATTGCGGGAAAATCCCCCGCCGACGAAAATTTGCCCGCTATATTTAACGAATATATGCATTTATCTTGGGATACGCCAAGCGAGGCGCAAACGCGCAAAATTGCACCTATCGTCAGCAAAACGGGCGTGGAATATTACGTTATAGATTGCGGCTGGCACGAAGAATGTGAAACATGGGAAATTTATCACTATGTAGGGCAGTGGAAGGAGAGCAAAAAACGTTTCCCGAGCGGTATTCGCGCAACTACCGATTATATTCGTTCACTTGGGCTAAAAGCAGGGCTTTGGATTGAACCCGAAGTTATAGGTATTAAATGTGCCGAAATGCTCGGCTTTTACGACGATGATTGCTTTATACAGCGCAACGGAAAGCGCGTTGCTGTAATGAATAGGTATTTTTTAGATTACAGAAGCGAAAAGGTGCGCACGTATATGAGCGAGGTCATTAGGCGCATGGTTGAAGATTACGGTGCCGATTATATCAAGTGTGATTATAACCAAGATTGCGGCGTTGGGACCGATTATGCCGCATCCAGCGCCGGAGAGGGTTTAGAAGCCGCTTCGCGTGCTTTTCTCGACTGGATGCAACAAATGATAGATAAATTCCCTCAAGTTGTATTCGAAGGCTGTGCTTCGGGCGGTATGCGTATGGATTATAAAACGCTATCGGTTTATTCCTTGCTTTCCACCTCAGATCAGGTAGATTATTTACAATATCCGTATATAGCAGGCAATATTTTATCAGCTGTTATTCCCGAACAAGCTGCGGTATGGAGTTATCCTGTTGGCGAAATTGCAAACGGGCTTTCTGAAGAAGAAGCAACAACGGCAGTTCAATCGCAACTAACAAAAGAGCGCATAGCCGTGAATATGATTAATAGCTTTTTAGGGAGAATTCATCTTGCAAGCCATTTAGAGCGCATAAACGACGAGCAATTTGCTCTTGTGCAAGAAGGCGTGCAATATTATAAAACATTGGTTAAAGCAAAAAAGACGGCGCTGCCGTATTTGCCCTGCGGCTTAACGGAGTTTGGTGCAGAAAACGTTGTTGCCGGTTTTAAAACGGACGCAAAAATCTATCTTGCTGTTTGGTGCTTAAAAGGCGAAAAAACTGTAAATGTTCCCATAGCCGAAGGGATAAAAGCTGCAAAATTGGCATATCCGAGAGTGACGGATACAACATTTTCTTGTAACAACAATCAACTTACGATAAATTTCGCACAAGATAAAAACGCTGTTTTTTTTGAAATTGAAATTTAATATAAACATTCAAAGGGTTACTGCAAGGTTTTGTATATCTTGCCGTAGCCTTTTTTTTAAATTATTTTATAGGGAAAACGGTATTTAGGCATTAGAGATTTAAATTCGTTAAGTCTAAAATGTGTCTTTTTGTAAGATTTAAAAACATATATTAAAGAGGTTGAAATTTAAAATGGTTAGTGATATAATAAATGAACAAAAGCAAACAAATTTGTTCGCAATACACAGAATTTGTTAAACCTAAAATGTGCCTTTTTTTGCCATTTTAGGCAAATTATGCAGTATTAAACTTAATGTGGTTCAATGTAATATATTTCAAAAGCCAGGAGAAAAAATGGATTATAAAAAAATTTTAACAATACAAGATATATCTTGCGTCGGGCAATGCTCTTTAACGGTTGCGTTGCCTATTTTATCGGCTTGCGGTCACGAAACTTGTATTTTGCCGTCGGCTGTATTATCCACGCATACGGCGGGTTTTAGCGGCTTTACCTTTCGCGATTTAACCGACGATATGCCCGCAATACAAGCGCATTGGAATAAAGAGGATATAAAATTCGATTGCATTTACACAGGGTACTTAGGTAGCACTAAGCAGGTTGCTTACGTAAAAAATATTTTAGATACTATGGGTAATGCGACTTCGGTAAAAATAGTAGATCCCGCCTTTGCCGATAACGGAAAACTCTATCCCGCTTTTGACAACGCTTACGTTCAAGCGATGAAAACCCTTTGCCGTTCGGCGGATATTTTACTCCCCAACGTTACCGAAGCTTGCTTTTTAGCGGGTACGGAATATAAAGAGATATACGATCAAAAATATATAGAAAACTTGCTTGTAGGTTTAAGTAAATTAGGCTGCGCTACAATTGTTTTAACGGGGGTAGGGTATGTTCCCGATAAAACAGGCGTGGTTGTTTATAAAAACGGCAAAATCGATTATTACGAGCACGAAAGAATTTCAAAAGGTTGCCATGGCACCGGCGATGTTTACGCATCTGCCTTCACCGGTGCGCTTTTAAGGGGTAACACATTGTTTAATTCAGCTAAAATCGCTGCCGATTATACCGTCCTTTGTATAAAAAACACGCAAGGCGACGCAAACCATTGGTACGGCGTAAAATTTGAACCCGTTTTAACCAAGTTAATAAACATGCTGTAACAACAAGCCGATATAACAAAACACGTAATTTATTGTAAAAAATAAAGTCATAAAACTGCGTTAATGGCCGATAATCGACCTATAGCGCGGTTTTTTGTTTGGCTTATGGTGTAGTTTCTTTCTTTTTAAAAACCTTTTTTTAATTTTTTAGGTTGTATTATTTTTCACTAAAAGGCATATAAATAGGTTTTGTAGTTTTATTCTTTAAAGAATATTTACGGTTAACACAAAAATTTCACAAAAAACTTGGGGTAAAATAAAGGTGGCATATGAAAAAAACGCCTTAAACACGTGACAAAATGACATTTTTATGCATTTCGTCACAAGCGTTTTTTGCAAAAAGGTGACAAAAAATCAAAAAATGACAATTCGCCACATAAAATACGCAAAAATGCCAAACAAATAAAAAATGCTAATAAACGCTTGAAATTACTGTTTAAATGTGATATAATACCCACGGTGAAACAAAAAGACCTCAGCTTGCCGCGTATAAAAAATTTAAAACGACAGGCTTGAATTATGTAAAAAAATAAAGGAGCAAGAAAAATGAAACAAAACAAGATCGTATTAATTGTGCTAACACTTATAATGAGTGTGTGCTTGGCTTGTTCGCTTGCTGCGTGCGTTTCCGATTACGAATGTACTCAGCACGAATGGAACAATACAGTTGTTTTAACTGCGCCCACTTGTACAACTAAGGGTGTGCAAGAGCAAAAATGTAAGTGGTGCGATGAAAAGCAAACAGTAGAAATTGATGCGCTCGAGCACTTATTTAGCGAGGATTGGTCTACGGACGAAAACGGGCACTATAATGCATGCACGCGCGATAACTGCACCGAAAAAGCAAATCAAGCAGCTCATTTGGATGAAGATAAAGACCATATGTGCGATATTTGTTTGCAAACATGCAGCGTATGCGTCGATGTAGACGCTGACGGCAAATGCGATATTTGCGGTAACAATATGTCCGTTTGCAAGGTACTCAGCACGAATGGAACAATACAGTTGTTTTAACTGCGCCCACTTGTACAACTAAGGGTGTGCAAGAGCAAAAATGTAAGTGGTGCGATGAAAAGCAAACAGTAGAAATTGATGCGCTCGAGCACTTATTTAGCGAGGATTGGTCTACGGACGAAAACGGGCACTATAATGCATGCACGCGCGATAACTGCACCGAAAAAGCAAATCAAGCAGCTCATTTGGATGAAGATAAAGACCATATGTGCGATATTTGTTTGCAAACATGCAGCGTATGCGTCGATGTAGACGCTGACGGCAAATGCGATATTTGCGGTAACAATATGTCCGTTTGCAAGGATGACGATAACGATCACCTTTGCGATGATTGCGGCGATAAATTATCCGACTGTGACGATGAAGACAAAAACCACAAATGCGATGTATGCGGCGCCGATATGGGTGAACACAAAGCTGCCGAAGATAGTCATATTTGCGATTACTGCAACCAAACGGCAAGTGAGCACACAGGTGGCACAGCAACTTGTACCGAACAAGCAACTTGTACGGTTTGCGGCGAAAAATACGGCAATGCCCTCGGTCATAATAGCGACGGCGAAGTAGACCATAAGGACGCAGATTGTACTAACGACGGTGTAGTCGGCGGTACTTACTGCTCACGTTGTAACGACGGTAAATCTGCTGCCGAAACTATTATTCCTGCAAAAGGTCACAGCTTTACGGCAGAAACGGTTGATGCAAAATATCTAAAATCT
>CAZPFZ010000009.1:0-11536 GCA_964585955.1 uncultured Acidiphilium sp. | reverse complement strand
GTAAATCTTCTAAAGACGAGGTAGACGAAGCAACGTTTGAAAGCGGTAATGCAAAAGGTCACAGCTTTACGGCAGAAACGGTTGATGCAAAATATCTAAAATCTGCAGCAACCTGTATATCACCTGCTGTTTACTACAAATCTTGTACGGATTGCGGTAAATCTTCTAAAGACGAGGTAGACGAAGCAACGTTTGAAAGCGGTAATGCAAACGGTCATAACTACGGCGATATTACGTATACTTTGAAAGATGATTTAACCGCATTCATAGCGACTCGCACTTGTTCTAATTGTGCAGAGGATGTAGAAGGGCATACTCAAACCGCAACGTCAACGTCTCATAAAGAATACGTGATAACGACTCAACCTACTTGTACAACACCGGGCGAAGCCGATTACCTTGTAACGTTTGACGTGGATTGGATAGACGGAGTACAAATGATTTCCGGTTTGTACCCCAAGCGCTCCCACGTTTTGACTGATTACGATTTAGATATGGATAACCATTGGGGAGAATGCACGGAGTGCAAAGCAAATATAAAAGAGGCGCATAGTTTCGGCGACGACAGTAAGTGCGTTTGCGGTTTTGTGAAAGGCACCAATGGTGTGAAGTACCGCTACGATTACGATTTAAAAACCTACTTCGTCGAAATGTTTTCCGTTTCGTCGGACGCAACCGACGTGGACGTCGTTATAGCAAATTATTACGATGACGGGAATAACGGCTTTTTACCCGTTACCTATATTTACAGTTACGCTTTTGGCGGAAATAAGGAACTTAGAGTTAAAATAAAAAGCGTGGTAATACCCGAAGGTATAACGAAAATAGATGCGAATGCTTTTACAAACTGCACTAATCTTGTGAGCATAACTTTACCCGATTCTTTGGAATATTTGGGGGCAAGCGCTTTCGAAGGCACGGCGTGGGAAAAAATCTATCTTGACGCTCAAACCGACGGCGAAGTTTATATCGATAATATTTTATACACCTATAAAGGCACCATGCCGGCCGATTATACTCTCAACGTAAAAGAAGGAACGAAGTTTATCTCGTCGTATGCATTTAAAAATCAAAGCAATTTGAAAGTCGTAAATATGCCCGATTCGTTGGCGTTTATAGGATACGAGGCGTTTAGAAACTGTTCAAAATTGCAAACTATAGAAATAGGCGCAAACGTAAAAATAATTGCAAAATACGCTTTTCAAGAATGTAGCGGTCTTCAAACTGTTGCTTTCAATTCTAAATTGGAAACGATTGAAAAATATGCTTTTTATGATTGCAGCGGCATAAAAACGCTAACAATTCCGTCAAACGTGAAAACAATCGGGTCGGACGCTTTCTACTCGATGGATTTACTCGAAAGCGTAGTTATAGAAGGGAGCGGATTAACTTCTATCGACGAAGGGGCATTTAAAAGCTGCCCAAAACTTACGTCCATAACCTTTAGCGTATCGCTTGAAAGATTGAAGGAAATAAGCAAAGGTGTTTGGTATACGTATTCCCCGGTCGTCATGGTTTACTACGACGGCGGTTCATTCAAAGTTCATTACGATAAAGTAGACGAAACTTGTACCGAGGACGGCAAAGTTGAATACTGGTACAACTTTATAGACGGTAAAAATTATAGTAAACCAAATTTCTCTTCGTCCTCGGTAATCGAAGGTAGCTTAGTTATCACCGCATCGGGACACACGGGCGGCACGGCGACTTGTCAGCAAAAAGCCAAATGTGCAACATGCGGCAACGAATACGGCAATTTAGGCGAACACGATTATGAGTGGGTAAAAAGTGCAGAAGGCCATTATCGCCAATGCAAAACTGAAAATTGCACCGAAAAAGAAACGTTAGAGGAGCATGATTTTAAAGAAGGCATTTGCCAGGATTGCGGCGAAAAAGACATTTTAGGCACCGAAGGTTTGCTTTACGAGTATAACGCCCAAACGCAAACTTACACCGTTACAGGGTACGAGGGTGAAGATGATCACGTAAAAATTCCTTACTATTATAACGACGGTACCAATGGTGTTAAAGTGGTGGGCGGTATAGGGGAAGGCGCTTTTGCCGAATCTTACTATTATTTAGATATAGAAACCATAACCGTTCCTAACGGTATCACTTTTGTCGGCGACCACGCTTTTGATAACTTAGAATATTTAACCTATACCGAACTTAACAACAATAGCTATTTAGGCAGTAAGGATAACCCTTACACCGTATTGGTTAAAGGTTACTTAATTGAGAACGACTTAACGGTCAATGCAAAAATAATTTATTATCGTGCTTTTTATGACGGATACATCAAAAGCGTTACCCTTGGCGAAGACGTAATTTATATCGGAACCGAAGCTTTTTCAAACAATTATATAAGTACAGTATTTAACCAAAGCTCTCTTGATATAGTAAAAGGTTCAAAGACTCATGGCTGCGTTGCCGAAGACGCCGTTAATATATATACGGCTAGAAAAGTTGGAGACTTTACTTTATGGGTGGGCGAATCTGAAGATATTGTCGCAAGTTATGATGGTGATAGCAGTAGTATAGTATTTCCCGATTACTTTACCGAAGGCAAGACTTATTCTGTTGGCGAAGACATATTCCTGAATAATACAACTATAACGTCCGTTTATTTCGGCACGGGTGTAACTTCAATAGGAAAATCCGCTTTTAGGACTGCTAGGGCTTTAAAAACGGTAACGTTTGCAGATAACTGTCAACTTACAAAATTAAATCCCTATGCATTTTCGTCGTGCTCTTCGTTACAATCTATTAGCTTTGGAAAAAACAGTAAGCTTGAAATAATCGATTATTCTGTCTTCGCCGGTTGCTCGGCGTTGCGCGAGATAGATATCCCCGATAGCGTTACAAAAATAGAACATCATGCTTTTAATTGTACGTATGGGTTAACAAAGGTTAATTTTGGCGAAAACAGTAAACTAACCACTATTGGAGTAAATGCTTTTAGTGAAGCTACTTCATTAGTAAGCTTTACATTGCCTGCAGGCGTAACTTCAGTGTCAAGCTATGCTTTTTCCAGATGCTATAAGTTGTTCGAGGTTATTAACTTAAGCTCGCTTAATTTAGAAAAAGGCACCGAAACGAACGGTGAAATAGCGAAATATGCTAAAGTTATAAAAGGAGCCGGCGATAGTAGTAGCATGGTATACCGAGAGGATGGTTACATATTCTTTACCCATAGCGAAACCGACTCTGTTACCAGCCAAACCATAACCACAAATTACCTTATGGGATACATCGGTGAGCAAACGGCGTTAACGCTACCCACCGATTATAACGGAAGTGCTTACGAATTAGCGCCTTATTTCTTGGCTTCCAATAATTCTATAAAATCGGTCGTCATTACAGTAGGTAACGTATCCGATTATGCTTTTTTCGATTGCACGTCTTTGCGGTCTGTTACCTTTGCAAGCGGTTATTCGGGTGAAATTATCGGTCGAGAAGCTTTTGTCGCTACGATGATTCAGCATATAACAATCCCCGCAAGCATAACCGTTATAAAGAACGGCGCATTTTCAAATTTTCAAGGTAAAGGATGTTTAAAAACCGTCGACTTTGAAGATAACTCTAATTTAACCACAATCGAAGCTGATGCTTTCGAACGTTGCTCCGATCTTGTGTTGTTTACGCTTCCTGCAAAAGTAACTTCGATAGGAACAAACGCCTTTTATGGGTGCACTTCGTTAAAGGAGGTTATTAACCTAAGTTCACTTGATATACAAGTTGGCTCCGACGATTACGGTCAAATTGCAAAACATGCTACCGTTGTGCTAAGCAGTAGGGAAGATGCTACTTTGCCCGACGAAAACGGATATATATTTATGACGGTAAACGGTGTAAATTACCTTATGTTTTACACCGGTACCCAAACGCAATTAACTCTACCCGAAAGTTATAACGGCGAACAGTACGAAATTGCTAACAACGCATTTAAAAATAACGAAATTACGTCTGTAGTTATTCCTAAAAACGTAACGGCTATAGGAGACGGTGCGTTCGGAAATTGCTCTTTGCTAAAAACTGTCACCTTTGAGGCGGATAGCGCTTTGCTTACTATAGGCGTCAGCGCGTTCCAAAATTGCGCTATTTCAGCAATAACTATTCCTAAAAACGTAACGGCTATAGGAAACAGAGCGTTCGAAAAATGCTCTTTGCTAAAAACTGTTACCTTTGAAGAAGACATTAAGTTAGAAACCCTTGGTGGTGACGCATTCTATAGCTGTACGGCACTTCTTTCTATAACCCTTCCTAAATCGTTAAAAAATATAGGAGGAACAGCTTTCTGGCGTTGTTCTGCCTTGGAAACGATCACAATAGAAGAAGGTAGCATGTTACAAACCATTGGTGGCTCAGCTTTCCGGGATTGTTACGCGCTTAAAACGATAAATATTCCCGATAGCATTACATTTATAGGTATCGATGCTTTCAACGGTTGCTCCAACTTAATTTATACCACATATTGCGATGCTTATTACTTGGGTAACACAACCAATCCTTATGTAGTGCTTGTTAAAGCCACAAACACCGGTTTGGATTTTTGCACTATCCACGAAAACACAAAAATAATTTTCCACTACGCGTTTGAAAATTGTAGCAATATGGACGAAGTAGAAATCCCCGACGGAGTTGCTTGTATAGGTAAAAATGCATTTAATAATTGTGATCTTTACAGGGTTTCAATGCCCTCTTCGGTAACTTATATTGGAGAGTATGCGTTCGCAAATGGATATTATAACTCTAATGTTATTTTAGAATATTTGGGTGATCTAGAGCAATGGAATGCTATTCAAAAAGGTGAAAGCAACAATAATATTGGCGTTAGGGAGAATAATATTAGATACTAATAAAAAATTATTGCGTTAAAACAAAAAATTGTGGTGCGGTAAAAGCCGTGTCGGTGGCAAAATAACTAATACCTAACTTTGGCGTAAGTGGTAAAATACCAATTCATACCGTAAGACTGTAAAAACGCAAAAAACAAAAAATTTAAACCGCGCGGCAAAGCTTGCCGCGCGGTGATTTTTTAAATAATGGACTTTTTTTGTTCTTGAAACAACTAAAATACTTACTAAAAAAGGAGTAGCTGTTTATTTTGAATAAGAACGTCTTTATTCAAACTCAAAAGAAGGTGAGATGATACTTACAATGCTTGCTTCTGTAGTACAAGAACAATCAAGAATCACAAGTTTTAATGCTGCAAAACTTGATAAAACAGTGCGAAATTGCACCTAAATACTACGAGCAACGACTTGCCTAAAAAGGCAAAAAAGATGCTTTTAATGCTTAATGCGTTCAATTCTTTAATGCTTAGGCGCTTGATTTTTATCTTTAAGTGTTGTATACTAAAATACGCAACAAAACAATTATTATAGAAAGGAGTTTTATACAATGTTAGGAAATTTTATTTATTGCAATCCGACCAAACTATATTTTGGCGAAAACGCGCTTGATTTTTTGCCCGAAGAATTGAATAAATACGGTAAAAATATTATGTTATGCTATGGCAATGGCTCAATTAAAAAATACGGTATTTACGATAAAGTAATTTCCGTATTAAAAAACTGCGGAAAGAATATTATAGAGGATAGCGGCGTTATGCCAAATCCTACGTTGGAAAAATTATACGAGGGCGCAAAAATCGCAAGAGAAAACAATGTAGACTTTATTCTTGCCGTTGGTGGCGGTAGCGTTTGCGATTATGCAAAAGCCGTTGCTGTTTCAGCCTTTTGCGATGAGGACCCGTGGGATAAATACTATGTTCGTTTTGAAGAGCCTACTTGCAAAATTATTCCCCTCGGTTGTGTTTTGACTATGGTTGGCACGGGATCTGAAATGAACGGCGGTGCGGTAATTACAAATACTGCCGAAAAGCTAAAAAAGGGGCATGTGTTCGGCGAAGAAGTATTCCCCAAATTTGCAATTCTCAACCCTTTATATACCTATACTTTGCCTAAATATCAAATGATTGCCGGTATTTACGATATTTTTAATCATATTTGCGAACAATATTTTTCGGACGAGGACGACAGCACAACCGACTATATTGCCGAAGGTCTTATGAAATCGCTTATTCATTCTAGCCAAATAGCTGTGCAAAATCCTACCGATTACGAAGCCCGCAGTAACATTATGTGGACGGCTACTTGGGCGCTCAATACCTTGCTTAAAAAGGGTAAAACAGGCGATTGGAACGTACATATGCTCGGTCAAGCGGTTGGCGCTTATACAAACGCTACGCACGGAATGACGCTTTCCGCCGTTTCGTTGGCATATTATAGGCACATTTTCCCGTACGGACTGAAAAAATTCGTCCGTTTTGCTCAAAACGTTTGGAACGTAGACTGCAAAAATAAATCAGACGAACAAATTGCCTCAGATGGTCTTTTGGCAATGGAAAACTGGATGAAACAATTAGGCTTGGTAATTCGTAATGGCGAACTTGGCGTAACAGAAGAGATGGTAAACGATATCGCAAGAGGTGTTTTCCCCACGGATGGCGGATATAAAGCTTTAACGAAAGATGAAATAATAGAAATTTTAAAAGAAAGTATTTAAAATATTTTTACATAAAAAAGACGCAACCTTTTATTTTGTGTAATAGGTTGCGTTTTTAATTTCTATTGTAATTGCGCTCATATGTTTATTTTGGTTAAAAAAACTTTAAACATTGTTTAAAAAATCGGTTAGGGTTTTAAGGTAGGTTTTTGTGTCTACAAGGTAACTTATGCCGTGGGCGGCGTCGGGAACAATAAGTAGCTTTTTGTTGGGCGAAATGCAGTTGTCGTAATTTTCTTGGCTCATGCCGTAAGGAACAAAAGAGTCCGCCGCTCCGTGTATAAACAAAACGGGTTTAGTGCATTTTTGCATGGATTGTTTTGCACCGGCGCTTTGCAAATCGAACTTACCGAATATTTTTCCGCCAAGTCTAACGAGTAAATAGCAAGGGAACAATGGTAAATGCCTATCCTTTATAACCTTTTTTATAATCTCGGCGGGGGATGAATATCCGCAATCGGCAACAATCGCAGTTACGTTTTCCGGGAGATTTAGCTCTGCCGACATTAAAACGGTAGCCGCCCCCATAGACATACCGTATAAAACGCATTTTATTTTTTTGCCGAAGGTTTTTGATATATAATTTGCCCAAGTTAGGCAGTCAAAGCGTTCGTTTATGCCAAAGGTTATGCAAGTTCCCTGACTTTTTCCGTGCGCGCGTTGATCTACAAGCAAAACATTATAGCCTAGCGCCAATGCGGTTTTTAATCCGCCGCAAAAATCTACTTCGGCGCGGCTTCTGTATCCGTGGAACATTATTTGAATGGGCGCGGTGTTGTCGTGGGGCGTGTATAACTTGCCGTGTAGCTTTAAACCGTCGTGAGAGGTTACGTAAACATCTTCAAACGGTAATTGATTAACGGCTTTTATCATTTTTTCAAAATGCTCTTTATATGGGGCGTATTCTTCGCTATCCGAAAAAGTATAGTCCGATTGTTTTTGGGGATTCGCGTAAAAAGCCGTTTTGTAACAAAAAAATGCGGCAATAATTATTATAAAGGCAACAATCGCGGCGGCTAAAGCTATGTATAAGGCAATCATTTTTTTATCCCTCGTTTTTTAATAGCGCTACAAATTTTTTTGCAAAGATTTTTGCAGCGATTAAAAATTTATCTCTCTTAGTTTGTATTATATCATAAAAAGCAAAACAAAATCAACATAAATCAGGGTAAAAATAAAAATGCTTAAAATGGGGCTATAGGTCGATTATCGTGCATTATAATGGTGTGATTTAAGGTTTTTGCCGCATTAAATGCAATTTTTTTATAATGTTTTCAACGCTATCGTAAAGCATATAACTTTCAAGCAGTTTTTCGGTTTGTTCTACGCTAAGCGGTATTATTTTTCCGCTTTGCTTATCGGCTATATCCAAACTGTAAAAACAGTTACCCTCGGTTTTGTTAAGTAGTTGTTTTAAGGTAAGAGATGAACAAACTACAAGGCGCTTGTTTTCTTTTACGCCGCCCGAAAAATAAGTTCTGCCTTTAAAAATTTTTACATATGCGTTTTCTTTTGTTTTGCCGATCGATCCCGTTAAAATAAACAGCGCAAAAAACAGTATGGAAAAATTAACCGACGTAAAACATGAATAAACAAATAATCCCACCAACACAGCGCCTATGGCTATGCCGCTTATTCGCATTAAAAGCATCACTTTTTTGCGGCTAAACACAAGCGAGAGCGCAGCCGAAACTATTCTGCCGCCGTCAAGCGGATATGCCGGCAAAAGATTGATTGCGGCAACCGAAACGTTAGAAAAAACAACCGTATCCGTATAAGGGTAGCTTTCGGGTATAAGCCACCAAAAGCACACAAACATTGCGCTTATAAACAAGTTTGCAAGCGGACCGGCAAGGGCTACGGCAATTTCGTCTTTATACGAAAGTCCCTCTATAGCACCGTTAACAACAGCTCCGTACGGCATAAGAGATATATTGTTTATTTTATAGCCGAGCTTTTCGGCTTTTAATGCATGTCCATATTCGTGTAATAGGGCGGTTAATGTAAATGTTAAAAATAAAAATACTTTGCCTTGATAGGCAAAGTATAATCCGAAGGCGAAAAATAAAGGATGAATGCGTAATTTCATTTATTAAAAACTATTGAATTTTCTACCGTTGCATAGTCGGTTAACAAATTGCCGTTTTCGTAAAGATAAATGGATGCCTTTGTGGAAGTATGGCAAACCGGTAGGTTGTTTTTTACCGCGTCCCCCTCCGAAAAGTAAACATAATCGGCGCCTTCTATAACGCTTGAAAAGCTGTCGCTATGTTTTATGGTTACGGTAAACGAACCGTCCGCGGCTTTGCCTATTTTTTCAACTGTGCCGTCGCAAACGGGATAAAGCGCGTATTCGCCACTAACGCTTAAAACGCCTTTTACCAAGGTTACGCCTTGGCTTTTTACGGGTAAGTTAAGCGAAAAATCGCTGTATAATCGATTATCTTCCTTTTGCTCGGTCTGACTATTAAAAACGCTTTTAAAAAGTGTGTTCATACCGCTGTTTTCCCAAAAAATATTGGTCAAAATTATAGCAACAACCAAGGCAAAAGCTGCAACAATTTGCGCGGTTATAATGTTGTTTAATTTGTCTGTTTTAGTGTTTTCGTCAAAATCTTTAAGTTTAAGCTCGTTTTGTTCGTCTCCGGCGGAAGCTTTTACGCTTTCGGGCGCTAAGTCTTTTTTTAACTTTTTTACAGTGTGGTTTTTTTGCGTAAAGTCGCCATCCGTCGGGTTGCTTTCGCTGTTTAAATCGCAGTTTACTTTGTTTATTAAGTTGCGTTTTTTAAAAAAACTTTTTTTGGCTTTTGCTTGTTCGTATTCGCAAGAAGTTATCGGCACGCCTATCAAGCGGGCATATTCCATGCTGTCGTTCATAAAAACACCTCGTTTTTTTCTTGTTTTAACTTATGCCGCATTGCAAAAAATTATACCAAAATTTGTTTTTGCTTTTTTATGAGGCAAGAATTGTAATAACAATGGGTAAAAAAATCTTTTTTTTGATTGTAACTTAAAATTGTTGACTGTTATGGTTAAAAATGGTAAACTACAAGTGCGAACCAATTTTATAGTTTAACGGCAGGTATGCTTTTTGTTATGAAAGCGTGCTCGCTTTTGCAGTGCGAAAAAATGAAGGGCTTTTTTAATTTTTACTAACATATTTGGCATTATGTTTACATGCATATTAAATTGTGTCGCCGTTTAACGTAAGTGGCAAAAGGTGTTGCTTACTGTTTAACGTAAGCGGCATTTTTTTATTGCAAAAAACTTTTGGGGTAAAGATTAGGTAAAAAGAGTGAGTTGTTAAAAAGGACACAGTTAATAAAAAGTCGGGCTATAAGTTGATTATTGCGTGTTTTTTTAATAAAGAGTGTATTTATTTGATAAAAAACGCTTAAACTTAGCGTTAAAAGACAAAGAAAAAAATGTAACGCAGGTAGAGTTTCGCATGCTTAAAAAATAAAGGTGTGCGGGTTTTAAAATAAAAAAAGTTTGCGTATTATTATGATGAAGTATACATACGCAAACGTAAAATGGAGGAAATGTTAATGAAGAAGCAAATCAAAGTCTGCTTGTTAATCGTGTGTGCGATTATGACACTAACAGGCTTAACAACGATGGTTGCGTGTAAAAAGCCCGGTGGCACTTCCGGTGTGTGTGTACACGCTTGGCAAAATGCAACGTGTTTAACGCCGGATATATGCACTAAATGCGGCAAAACGCGCGGAGAGTCGCTCGGTCACGATTTTGTGGGCGATACGTGTTTGCGTTGCGGCGAAAAAAAAGGGAACCCCTTGGCGCCTACCGAAGGGCTCGAATATGAACTCAACGAAGATGGTAAAAGTTACGCGCTAATGGGTTTAGGTAGCACTGAAGATGAAACCATTATAATACCCGAAAGCCATAAAGGCTTGCCTGTAACGGTAATAGGCGAAAACGTTTTTAATTTTGCAGCAAAATATTTTGATGTTGCGATAAAAACAATTATTATGCCCGATAGCGTTGTTCTTATTAAAGAAGGAGCTTTTAGGCTGTGCTTAGATTTAGAATACTTAAAATTGCCCGACAGTGAGCTCGTTTTAGAGGATATGGCAATTATCGGATTGGTTAAACTTAAAAGCGTTTTTATTCCCGAAAGAGTTAAAAAAATAGGCAAGGGTAACTTTGTAGCTTGCGGATTAGAAAACATTACGATTGACGCTAATAATGCAAATTATTACGTAAAAAACAATTGCATTATAGAAAAATCAACTAAAAAGCTTTTAGCCGCCGGTAAAAATGCAACTATTCCCGATGACGGTAGCGTTACCACAATAGAGAGCTATGCTTTTTCGATTGATCCATCGTTAAAAAAACTTGTTATTCCTAACGGCGTAACAAAAATAAACAACTCCGCTTTTATGGAGTGTATGAATTTATACAGTGTGGTTTTTGCAGATACTATAGAAACGGTTGAAGATGAAGCTTTTTCAGAATGTGAAAATCTTTTAAGTATAACATTTGGCAAAAATTTAAAGAGTATACATAAAGAGGCATTTCATAACTGCGATAAAATTCTTGAAGTAATAAATAATAGCTCTTTAAAGGTTGTTTCGGCGTACTCGGGTGCCCCCGAGGATATAAAACCCGAAGATATAATAATTGATGCAGGTATTGTAAAAACGGGTGGAACAAGCGGAGTTATAAATATTGACGATTACCTGTTTTTTGAATACGAAAACGTTATGTATTTGGTGACATATGTGGGTGGCGAATCCGAACTTTATTTACCCGAAAGCTGTAACGGAAAAACTTATTCTGTTATCGGGCAGTTTTATTCGAGCTATGCTGATTATGATATGTTGAAAGTCTTCGGTATTGAAGAAATTACAAAAATTGTAATATCGGATGGCGTAACGAGCATAGAAGGGCAGGCCTTTGCAGATTCTCTCTCTTTAGTAAGCATAGTAATAGGCAAAAACGTAAC
>CAZPFZ010000008.1:0-16894 GCA_964585955.1 uncultured Acidiphilium sp. | reverse complement strand
ATACATATCGGGATCGATTGTAGACCCCCAAGCTGCAGCCCATACTTCCAAAGAGCCTGTAGAAAGTTTTGTAAGAGCCTGAGAATCAGCTTTTACTTCAACCTGCCAACCGAGTTCTTTTGAGTTTAAAATCTCCTGTGCCTGTTTGAAAACGTTATACGTCGGGTGCTCTGTTATTGAAGAGCCTGCAATGGTAAAAGTGATTTTTAACGATTCATCGCCTGGTTGAACGCCAGCGTTAGCCATAAGAGTTTTAATCTTAGTTATTGCAGCGGCTTTGCCCGTCCATTGAGTATAATCGTGACCGTTTTGCTTTTGAGTTTTTCCATCTGCTTCGTACGGATAAGCCCAACTTACCTTTGACATAGGCCAACTAATTGGTTGTGCGGCATCTGCATCATAATAATTTACAGCTAAAGATACATCCATTGCAGCCATAATAGCTCTTCTTATATAAATGTTTTCAACTTTACCTGCGTTAATACCGATGTAGCCGTAACCAAGTTGCCATGCAGAAAGCTGCTTAATTCCCTGTTTGCTAAGTTTGTTTAATCTTTCAACGTTTTCTGTTTTTAATTGCGGAGAAATGTAGTCAACTTCACCCCTTTCAAGTTTATCGATAGCGTTGGATGAACTGATTACTTGGAAGTTAAGTTTTGCACATTTTGGTACACCGAGCAAAAAGTTTTCGTTTGCTTTGTAATAAACAAAGTTGTTGTTCCAAAAATCTTCGGGTTTGGGATTATCGTCGTTATTTTTGTTGGTAGCGGCATAAGGACCTGCTCCAACGGGAACGCCTACGTGAAGTTGTGATTGAATTGTATTTGTTTGGAAAGTGGAATCACTGAAAGGCAATCCGAAATTGTATTTTGCTATATCTACAGGTCTGCCGTTAGGATATTGTTCATCGGCAGTGTAATAATGTTGAGGAGCAACTGTAAAACCAAAGTTATAAATAGCTTTAGGATCTGTGCCTTCAACAGTTATTCTTAAGACGTCATATTCGTTGCTATTCTTTGGCGAACCATCTTCGTTGTGTTCTTTAGCAACTTTATACGTTGTACCGTCTATGGTAACTTCAGAAATATCTGTATTGTGACCTAATGATTGAATACCGTCGATATGATCTACAACCATTCCGTCTTTAACGAGCTGTTTAAGTAACATTGATCTTGCATCAGCCGTATATTGAGTAAGTACAGTACCTGCCGTTCCCCAATATGTTAATACTTGATCTAAGTGATATTGCAATTTATCGTTGTATACGAAATTTTTTGCGGCTTCTTCGGTAGAAAATCTTTCAACGTAATCGGTCTCTTTAAATTTTACGATAGTACTCTTATCGTCTTTACCATCTGCGCCTTTTGCATATTCGGGTTGAATATAGCCTTCGTATAAGAAAAATTTAAATACGTCGTTTTTTAATAATTCGGCATGCGGTTTATATAAATCGCTTGTAAGATCGTAACTTTCTTTTGCAGCTTTGTAGTCAGATTCGATTTCATCCTTAAATGTTTTTGCGGTAAAATCGTAATCAGCCATTAGTTGTTGTTTATATTGTTCATCAGTTAAAGAACTGCCGAGCGCTGTTTTATAGCTACCGGATACATTCCATGCGTTAACGAGCTCTTGCATTTTTGCTCTATCTGCATTGTATGAAGTAGAACCGGCGGGATAAGCGCTCTTTTTGTAAATATTGACAAGTTCCAATCTTCTCATTGCAGCATAGTTAGAAGCAGTTGTCGCCTGTTTATCTTCTGTTTCGTCTGCACCCGTTGCCCCTTTTGTCTGTGTTCTGTAATTTGCAAGGCCTTTAATCTTGATAGAATACATGGTTGAAGAACCTGTATAAACGGGATCAAGATATTCGTAAATATTGAACATTACGTCGTTCATGGTAAGTTTTTTACCATCGGAAAACTTAATGTCATTTTTAATTACAAAATAATACTCGGTATCGTTTTGAGCGTTCTTTTCATATTTGTAAGCTAAAGCAACGGTGGGATAATCCTTTCCTGCTACAGTAATAGGTTCTTCTTTTTCCGCATCGTATTCGGTGGAAAGCATTCCTATTTGAGTAAGACCTATTACATCCTGATCTGTTCCGGTAGTTGCGTAAAACGGGTTGAACAATCCGCTTAATTCTTCGGTCATGATAGAAATAGAATCCTTAACACCCTTTTTGCTGTTAAGGGCAACTATAAGTATAACACTCGCACAAATTACAACGGCGAGAACCGAACTTACAATTGCTATAAGTTTTTTCTTTTTCATTTTTATGCCTCCTTAGGGGAAATTATATATTCTGCATTATTGTCGTCGGATATACCGCCGGCAACGAGATTTACATTGTAATCTTTGTCAACTTGAGATTTTTCGGCATCAATCATGTAGTTATACATATTTTCCATTAACTGTTCGCCGTAAAGCGTTACCTTTAAAGTGCCTACTGTTATATTGCTTTTATTTCCGTTAGCTACGGCGTTATATTTAAAGCCTTCACCTAAGTAAATAACCGCATAAATCCTCATATTGACGTTATTTATCGTTATGCCGGATAATTGTGCTTTTTCGTCTATATAACCGGCAAAAGCACCGTAATAAGCATCCTCTAACTTAATACCCGTAGCCGACAAATCGAAAGTAAGATTGTTTACCGTAAAATCTTTTAAAACTGCTTCGCTTGAAATTCTTCCGAATAAACCGCCATATTCTTTATTGTTAGTTGCATGGGCCACATTGACGTTAGAAATAGTATGACCGTTACCGTTGAATATGCCTTTAAACTCGTTATTTTCAAACAACATAGGCCAAGTTAAGGCTACGCCGTTATTTGCATCGGCTGAAAAATCTATATCACAAAGTAATTCGTAAATACCTTTTGCGTTTCCGTTTTCAGACAAGTGTTTTGCCGTTGCAATTTTATAACGTTCGCCGCGCTGTAAAACAACGTATATTGCACAATCTGAATTTTCGGGAGTTGCGGTTTGCAAATCTATTGTGCCTAAATGCGTATATTTAGCATCAATCGGCTTAGTCATTTCCGGATCAGAATAAGCAGCTTTAAAAGTACTATCTTCTTGATGCGGAAAATTAAAGTTATTGTTGTCGGTCGCAATATATTTATGGGAATAATTCATATTTCCACACTTTACAACCTCTCCACCAATTTGAGCTGTATCACTCCAATCGGGAAGATAACAAACGTTTAAATCGCCGTTTACAGCTTGATTGTATTTATAATCGAAATAAGTTTCTCCGTATTGTTGCCAATCAGCAGAAAGATCATCTTCAAACTTATAATAATATGTAAACGTATAATACGACACCCACCCTGCATATAAAACAAGTTCTACCTTGCCTGTTTGCTCGTTATATTCGACTACGTCGTTTTCAAAATCCCAATAGTCTGAATAAGTATAAGCGGGATAGGCTCTTTTTTCAAAATCGCTATCGTAATAATAACGTCCGTCGTTGGTGTTTTCGTATAAAACAGTCCCGTTATCGTCTAATACGTTACCTTCATCGTTTTTTACTAACTGGCGATTTTTATACCAACCGGCATAAAAATATCCTGAACGGGTAAGAGTTATATCTTTTCCCCTTAAACTATCGGTAGGTTCTAACAACTTAATTTTTACTTTGCCATCGGCATCTTTTGTATAAAGATCGGGCTTGAACATATCGAGAATATAACGATCTTCAATATTTAAAAATTGACCGCCGTTAGCATCATATTTTACCGATACGAGATAACCTTGCTTTTCGTATTCATCAACTTTATTGCCGTTTGTGCCGCAAGCGGTTAATCCTGCGCACAAACAACTTATAAAGACGACGCTTAAAATACTAATGATAATTTTTTTCATTTTTTCTAAAACGTTTATTGTTAATTATTTTTGTTAGCTTTGCCTTTTTTTGAAAAAACCAAAAAGTAAAGTAAAGCAGCTACACCGGCAACAAGCAAAACAGCTAAAATAATAATTATAACTAATGTTGCTTGATTGCTATTTTGAATTATTGTTGAATCACTTGACGATGAATCTTCGCTCTTATTATTGTATTTTAAATATTCGATCGTAGCTTCTGCCGAGGTGAGTTTTTCGTAATTGCTTACAAGTGACTGTTGAGAAGCAAGCCCCAAATCGTCATAAGCTTTTCTTGCGGCTAAAACTGTCTCTTCGTCGGCAAGACGAATATATTCGGGCAATGCGTCAATTAAAGCTATTACATTTTTAGTGTTTTCGGTAGGTGCATAAGCTCCGCTAACTATAGTCTTAAAGTATTGAGCGAAAATAAACGAATCATAGTTATTTCCGTTTGCGGGTTTTATCATCGTTATATAACGATCAACCTTACCTACGTAGTTAACGAAGTTAGCTCCGTAATAGAAATTGTTTCTATGTGAGTCGATATTCCACATGTAATATTTGCTTATACCTAAGCCCATATTTCCATAATAATATCCACTAAACGGTATATTATTTTGAGAAGCATAACTTGAATCGTACTCTTCTTCTAAATAGGGAGCAGCAATTGAAGTAAATATTACTGTATTTAAATTATCACATTCATAGAATGCTTTATCGCCTATACTCTTTACTGTTGAAGCAATTGTAACACTGCCCAACTTGCAATTTTCAAAAGCTCTTGCAGAAATTCTTACAGTACCTTCTTTTACGATATAAGAGGTGTCTTGCTTTAAAGCGGGATAAGAAACAAGTTCATAACCGCCGTTGGGTGCAATTTGATACAATACGCCGTCTTCAACAAATACCGTTTCACTTATAGTGCAAGTATTGTTTGTAACGGTAATACCGTTAAAGTTTTCTACCTGTTGAGTTTTTCCAAATGCTATTATATCACAAGCATAGAAGGGGTTTTCACCAAGTTCAACTAGTACAGCTTCGTCACCAAAAATTACTTCGGTTACAGAACTTTGAGCAAATGCAAAGTCACCGATATATACAGCACAAGTTACGTTCGCCTTTGTTAATGCAGTACCTACAAAACTTTGAGCGCCAAAATAGCAAATGTTTTCGCTGTTAATTTCACTAAGTTTATAAGCTCCGCCAAACGCGCCATCATATGCATAAACGTTGCCGCTGCTTAATGTAACTTTTTCTAAAGTGGTAGTGCTAAACGCATATGCGCCTATTTGCTGAACACCTGTAAGAACAATCTGTTTTAATCCTGTACGACTTAACGCGTAATCACCGATGATTGTTAAAGATGCAGGAATATTAATTTCAGTCAAATTAACGCATCCGTCGAACACATAAGGTGAAAGAGCGTTTTCCGTCCATTGGTCGCTAATTAAGTTACCGTCTTTATCAACTGAGAGTTGAGCGGAAAGATTTTCGGCTAATGTTACCGATTTTAATGTTAATACGTTTTCAAATGCACCTTTTCCGAGTTTCGATACCGATGAAAGATCTACCGATTCAAGCGACGGAGCAAGTGACGTAAATAGGTAATCAACAGTAATAGTTTCGCCGTTTACTGTATCGTATCTTAAGGCTAAAGATGCTTCGTTTTCTTTTATAGATAAAACAAACAATCTTGTACCTGAGAATGCGTACTCGCCTATTTCTACTGCCTTTGAAAGGTCAACATTTTTTAAGGAAGTAGCATTAAAGAATGCATAACCGCCTATTTTTGCATTATCTCCTAATGTAAGCGAATTTAATAATGCGTTGCCTGCAAATGCATATTCACCTAAAACAACGTTATTGCCTACGGTTAAGGATGTAAGCGAAGAATTGGTGTTGTTTGTTGTATCGTATTGTCTGTAATTATATTTTTGTCCGTTGAAAGAGTAATCATATTCTTTATAATAGGTTCCGCTTATAGTTCCTGTGTATTCGTAACTATAAATAGACATATTGAAGAAGAATGAGCCCTTGCCTAACGAAACATTATCACCTATTGTTACGTTTTGAATTTTGCCACAGTTTGCAAAAGCATAATCACCAACGGTCGTATCGTTGCTTATTTCTACATTTGTTAGTGCCGTAGCCGCAAAAGCATAATTACCTATGGATTTTACTGTTGCAAGGTTGGGTGCGTTAACAAGGTTTGTACAATAAGCAAAAGCATAATCGCCAATGGTATTAAGTGCTTCGCCACAAATTATAGTTTCTACCTTGCTTTGAGCAAACGCATAGTTTTCTATTTGTTCAACGTTCTTTGCTATTACTTTAAATATTGCTTGCGTGCCGGAAAAAGCACCTACACTTATAGTTTTTACGCTATCGGGCAATTCAACAACGTTCTTATCACCACTGTAGTTAGGAGCAACTACAATAAGTTGAGTTTTATCGCTGTTATACAAGAATGCATCTTCAGCAACAAATTCTTTATTTTCGCTATTAACGTTGATTTTTTCCAACTTTGTACAACCTGCAAAAGCAAACTCATTAATTACCTTTACATCTTTTCCGAGATTGATTGTTTTTAACGAATTGCAAGATGTAAATGCATATGAAGGAAGAACTTCGGCGTTAACAGTCATTTCGGTGAGATTTGTACAACCCGCAAAAACAGTTGAACCGAGTTTTACCTTTTCGCTATAAAACTCTACAGTTCTTAATTTTTCGCAACCACTGAATGAACCAATACCGATTGACATACAACTTGCGGGCAAAGAAATATTTGTTAACGGGCAGTTTGCAAAAGCATAATCACCTATAGCAACGGCACCGCTGAAATCAAACGATGTTAATTTACTGTTGATTTCACCATCTTTTAAAGGCATCTTAAACGCATCTTTATTTATGAATTTAAGATTGTTTGCACCTGAGAATGAAACTTTGTTAAGCTTTTCGCATCCATAGAAGGCACCTACGCCTATTTTTGTAAGCGTTGAAGGAAGCACTACTTCTTCCAAAGCGGTAAGGTTTGCAAAAGCGTATTTTTCAATGGTTGTAACGCCTTCGGGAATGATTACCTTTTTAATGGTATCGTCTCCGATATATTGTTGTTTGATATAGTACGGATCTTCTTCGTCGATAACGTCGCCGTTTTCAAGATCTTTATCTACAAATTCACTACCAGAAAATGCATATGCATAAATTGTAGTTATACCTTTATCGTCGGGAATGGTTACAACATTGGTGGCGATTATATCACCGTTTTCATCAAGAATGTTTTCACCTGCGCCGCGATAACTCATTAGATAAATCGCTTGGAAAGCAAATGGATTTTTAACCTTAACAAAGACAGATTCTTGAATATAGGTATCTTCCCACTCACCCGTTTCGCGGTTAAACGATGTTACTATTGCAGAAACAAATACGTCACCTTCGGCAACAGCGGTAAGAACACCTGTTTTTTCATCTATCTTTGCAATACTTTCATCACCGGATTCAAAACGAACATCGGTATATTCATCAAAATACTTATCAAGCTTATAAACAAGTTCTACACATTCGGATGGATACATCGAAAGCGTCTTATTGCCGTTTTCAAATTCGTTACTGCTGTCCGTAAGACCAATTTCACGTTCATCCGAGTTTAAACTATAAAAGGCTTTTGTTGTATTGTAACCGGTTATGGTAAAGTTACTCACCATGGGTACACTGTATTCTTCGTACCCTTCTTCACCTTCGTTATATACATGAACATTAAGACGAGCTTCGTGTACGGCGCCGTTTTTATCCAAACCTTTTGCAGTAATTGTTACATATTCGCCTTCGGTGATAAAATCTTTAGCGATTAACGCATAATTTACTACGTCTACTTTAGAAGAATCTGAAGATTCAAAATCGAGAACTTCAAGCCAGCTTTCTTCGGGATATACGTGGAGTATATCGGAAAGCATTTTTGTTTCGTAACGATTGAGGTATATATCGTCTTCTTCAAAGTAAAGACCGAGTATTTCGTCAGGCAACTTAATTTCGTAAGTTGCATTGTTCATAGCGTAATCATAACATACTGCTATAAATGAATTTGTGTTTTCGGCAACGATTAAGTTACCGTTTTCGTCATGAGTTAACCCTCTTGACTTTTTAATTTTTGCAACATAATCGGTTAATTCAATTGAAACCTTTGATGTTGAGTTAAAATCAGAATAAACAGGAGTTACGTAATTACCGAAAGTATCCATTGCAAATCTATATGCGGGATCTTTAGATTCGATTATTTCGCCTACCTGAACACCCATTGTATAGTGATTATCATAAATATATAAATCAGCAAATACTTTGGTCTTTTTGGTATTCTTGTCGTATTCGGTACGGTATTCTACGTTTGAAACAATTGGAGCTTCAAAGTCCACATAAACGGGGAATTCAAAAGTATTGCGAACGTTGTTTTGTTCTTCTTCAGTACCGTAATCGATATAAGCAGTTACTTCAAAGTTGTATTGTGTATTATTTTTAAGGTTCTGTTCGAGAGCGTCAAATTCAACATCAATAGACGAAGCGTAAATGGTACTGCCAGAACTGAAAGATTTCATTTGGTTGTTAATTTCTTTTGACCAAACAACCTTTCCCGTTGAATCGTCTGTTGCCGTTATATAAATCTTTTTAGCATTACGGAGCAAGCCTGCCGAAATTGATCTTATGCTTGAAACCGTATAATTGGATTTGCCGTCTTCAGACTTTTGGTTTGATATGGCAATGTGCTGTTTGTTTGCGGCAATTTGAGTATCGGAAGGATTTTGTTTAAAGAAATATCCGCCGAGAGTTGCGATATAATCGCTGTACAGTCCGCCGATAACTCTGGTTGCATAAGCATCAGCCATTACCTTGTCGTTAGCGTCTATACCATTATTTATTTCGTCTTTATTGGTATCGTAATATTCTTCGTCGAATATAGGAGCTTCAGTCCAATCACCGTAGAATGAAAGATACGGTACGTTAACATTTACTTGTGTGCCCTTTGTGGCGGTTAACGTTACAAAACCTTCAACATACATACCATGTTCAAAACTTTCTTCAAGATATTTTTTAGCTTCGGAAGAAAGACTAACGGTTACGGTTACTTTAGCGGTTTTGCCCGCACCTACCGTTACGGTATTGCCGGAATTACTTCCGTTTTCAACTTTATCAACGGTTGTGGTCGCACCAAGAGCATATCCGTTTTGAGTTACCGTGGTATCACCGTGGCCTGTAAACGTTTTGCTTACGCCTTCGGTTAGCGTTATAGCGTTAACATCGTAAGCTACTTCGCTATTGCTGAAGTTTTTAATTCCGAACGTCATTGTATAAACGCCGGTTTTGTTTTTATCGTCGCCGAGTTCAAGTTTGGATTTATCCATTTCGACGCCATTTTCATAAGTTTCTATATAAGTTGCAGTGGTTGCGGACTTTAAAATATTGATAAGACCTGCACCCTGTTTTCTTACCGCATAAGCAAGACCGTTTTTATTATAAATAATATCGGCTGTGGACATCATTAATTGATTAACCCTTGCAGTTACGGTTACATCATCTAAATCGACACCGTAAGTACCAAAGTTGCCGCTATATTTAACATATTGACGGATAAGAGCCGTTGCACCCGCTTGGTTAGGAGCAGCCATGGATGTACCGGACAATCTTTCGTAACCTTGACCGGGAACAGCCGAGAGTATTTCACCGCCGTGAGCGGTAATTTCAGGTTTAATTTTTAAGTCGGAAGTGGGGCCCCATGACGAGAAGTCAGACATGAAAGGTCCTGCTTTTTGATCGCGACTTATTTTTATTGTACCGGTTTTTTCTGCAGCAAGTAATTCGCCTTCGTCTTGAGAAAGAGAACATACTGCACCGATATTGTCGCCTACCGACATTGAAATATTACCGGATACGTTATTGTAAATGATAATACCTGCGGCATTCTTTTGTTCCAAAGCTATTCTAACTTTTTCTTCGAAAGTAGAAGTACCACGCTTTACTAATACGATTTTGCCCTCATAGTCGTTTTCGGAATAATCTCCAGCGCTACCTATACCGGGAATAGTAACATATTCAAAATCGTAACTATCAATTTTTGTGCCTTTTACTTCACTTATTTTATTAAGAATATCATCAACGAAATCCTTTTTAACGTCGGCATCAGATGTAGAAGCTTCGGTAAAGTAAATAATTTCGTTTTTATAAAGCATGTAACTTGTTAATACGCCGTCTACCGAAGCAACCGATAATGCAGCACTATAAGTAGAAGGAGAACCAACTGTACCTGAATCGGGGTTAGATGTTAAACCGTTATTACCGTTTTTCTCCGAACCCATAGTTGCGTTATAGCTGTTTGCAGCAGATGCAATAAGCGATATACCTGCAGCTTTAACCTTGTCATAAATTTCGGCAACGTTTTGCTTATCAACCTCGCGAGAGAAACCGCAACCCGAACCTAAGGACATATTGATTACGTCTACACCCAAATTTACGCAGTCTTCCAAAGCGGCTAATAGCCAAGAAGTTTTTGCGCCGTCGGATGAATCGGAGAAAACTTTCATTATGGCTAATTGAGCGTTAGGTGCAACACCTTGTATAACATCATCGTTACCGGCAATAATACCTGCAACGTGAGTTCCGTGTTCAGAGTTAATGGGCAGAACATCGGTATCTTTATCCGCATAATCGTATGCATAAGGTACTTTATCGCTTACATAAACGTCTTCGGTTTTTAAACCTTTGCTTGAAGAAGCGGAATTTAATCCAGAACGAATTTTTTCACCCACCTTAGTACGATCTAAAACTTTATTTTTAGAGGTAAAACGTGAAGCATCGAAAGCACTGTGCGTGTAATCAAGACCTGTATCTAACACGGCAACTACAACACCCGTTCCGTCGATAGGATCGTCGAACCCTTCAAGTTTAAGATCTTTAAGAGTATTTTTAAAAATACCTGTGTCTTCATCTATATCTACTTCGTTGGTAATAACTTCGGTTTCGCAAGGACGATAAACCTCACCTACGATTGCCGTAGCGTTTCTTTCAAGGAGAAGATTGTTGACCTTATAAAAATCTTTTGCTTTTAAAGTAATTTCAAATCCGCTTAAAACGTTATCATAACTTTCGCCGAGCGTATAAGCTACACCTAAAGCGGAAAGTGCCCTAATAAGCGAGACTCTTTCTTCGTCTGCAGCGGCAACTGTTGTGCCGTTTGCATTATTTTTTATATAATCGCTTACTTTTCCGTTGCTACCCGACGCAACATAATCTTCTACCAAAGTTTTTGTAGACATTGAAACGATAACAGAAATATCTTGATTGTCGGATATACCTTCGGGTAATTGATATACCGTGTTCGTATCAAGCAAACCGCTTATATCGTTTTTATACGATGTATTTACCTGAGAAAAAAGCGTTTCGCTGTTTGCAAATGACGCTCCGCCGTTTGCTCCCGCTGATTTTCCGCCATCTCTATAAAAGATACCGGCAGAAAGACATAACGTCATAAGCAAAGACAAAATTCTTATGGAAAGTTTTTTAATATTTTTCATTGTTTTTTATCCGTTTATTTTTGTTTTGTATAGAATGATTTTTTTATATAAACGCAACGACAACTCCCGTCGATTTTAAAAGTCGTCGGGAGTGAACGCCGTTTTTTACAGGTGATTACGCATTATTCAACTTCAACGTATTCAACACCGTTTTCAGTTGTTTTAATGGTAAACTTATAATCTACATTGCCTCTTGTAACTACCGTATAAGAATCTTCGACTTGGTTATATTCACAAGATTTTATTAAATACGAATTTTTGCCGATTACATAAAGCATTACCTGATGCGTCGTTTCGTCAATTTCGATGAAAGTATCGTGCGCGGTTGTCAACGCATAAACTACTCTCATTTGAGTTTTTTGAACTTCGACTTTTTCATAAGGCATTATAGCTGAAGAAGTTTCACCTTCGGTTACCGAAGTATCTTCTTTAAGCGTAAGGTTTAAGCGATAATATACAGAGTTAACAATATTATTATCTTCATCGTATGTTCTGGCTATGCAATATAATACATTTGCATTTTTAGTACCGTCTTCGTTTAAACCATTAAACCAGCCTTGAACTTTAATTTCTTTATCAGCGCTATCGAAAAATCTTACCGAGAATATACTGCCGCTAGTAACACCTTGAATTTCGCTTGCGAGTATTTGTTCAATTTCACCTCTGCAAGCATCGCCCCCGTCGGTATAGTTAAATTTAGAGATACGCGTTAAAGCATAAATCTTATAACCGTTTACATTCGACATAACGCTTTCTACACTGAATATTAAGCGATAGTCATACCCGTCGGTGGAAGCAAGGTTTATTGCAAAATAGCTACCAATTGTTTCATATTCGGTATTTTCTGCTATAGTTAAAAGCTCACCGTTTAAATCCTTTAATCCGGATTCTTTGTAAATTTCGCCTGTTACCTTTTTGGTTGCAATTTCACCGTTTGTATCATACTCAGCATACATTTCTATATGGCCAAGAGTATTTTCAATCAGATCCATCTTCATACCCATGCTGTTAAACCAATCTATAATTGCACTATAATATACATAAGTGTATGCGTCAACTTGTACGCCCCAGCTCATTTTATCTATAGAGTAGTTATTTAAAGATTCACCAATTAAAACATCGCCTTTGTAAACAAGAGTAATATCAAAACGGAAATAGCCGAGAGAAATATATGTTGCAAGGCGTTTTTCTTCGCCAGCGCCTTCCCATTTGCGAACTACGGTACATTGTATATCCGCAATCTTAGTGCCGTCTTCTTGTACCATGGTAGCAATTGCTATTACAGAGAATTCCTCTTCGCCGTTAGGAACAAATTTAAGTTCTGCAAAATATGCTTTTGTTATTTTTTCATTATATTTAACAGGATAGTATCTATCAGAGCCGTTTTCAGCATCTCTCTTGAACGTGATAGTACGACCTTGTGTTAAATAGTATGTATTTTCAGCCCATTGTTTTTCGATTAAATCATCGCCGTTTTCGTCCACAAATTTACCGAATGATTCATCTTTAACAAAACCGTATTGGTTAGCATTAGCATCCATTGAATCCTGATAGTACATTATAACATTTCCGTTTCTGTCTATGTTATAATAATAATCTCTATCAATGTCATTATCGGTGAAGTTTGCAAAACCGTATTTGTTAAAGTATAAAGCACTTAAATCTTCTGTGTAGTAACCTCTTTCGTCAAACTGCTTAATTATTGCAGTTTTAGTTTGATTGTCGTATTCGTAAATACAAGCGTCTGTTCCATCGGAAGTTACAAAATAGAGTAAATCTTCGGTTATTAGTTTAAACACACCTATTTCTCTCTTCCCTGTTTTTCCGTTGTATCTTGTAGCATTACCTATGCTTGTAAGAGTAATTACAGACCAATCGGCAGGGTTAACGTAAGTCATTTCAACTTCTTCATGAATAAGAATAAATACGTTAAGAGTAGATGAACTACTGCTCATTGTACCTAACTTACCTTCCAAAGTCTTTTTATCGCCGTTGTCAAAATAAGTAAGTGTGCATTTTCCGCCGTCTTTTAATTCATATACGGCATCTTCATCCAATATTACGGGAATGTATTGATTGTTTTCGTCAAGTTTGAAGTTGCCGTCGGCATCTTTTTCAAATGTAACTACAACAGCTTTTCCGTATCCGTCAAGCTGCATGTAAATACCGGGCATGCCTTGGTTATCGGTAAGCCACCATGTGCCATATTCACTTCCGCGGAGGGTGAATGTTTTTGCAGCTTGATCTACTATATCGAAATATAAATAATAGTTGCCATAAATAAATACAATTTGCTTTTGTTCGTCAACGGTATTTACAAAATACATTGCGTTATTGTAGTTATTACCGTTAGCATCTTTATAAGAAGCAACTAAATATCCGTCTAAGGTAAGTTTTGCACCGGATTTTTCGGTTGTGTATTCACCTTGTAAATCGGCTTTTTCTTTAGCAAAGAAAGTACCGGAATTTGTGGATAACGTGATAAGTTTAAAGCTTGTTGTACCCAATTCTTCGGAGGAGCCTTCAAACATATAAACAGTAAGATTACCGGTTTTTTCGGTCGTTTGAGTAACAGTACCTACATATTGAGTTTTAATGGCATTACCGTCTTCATCTTTTGTATCGGATACTAGTGTATATGTAGCTTTACCCTTGCCGTCGAATGCTATATATTCATTTCTATCTATAGTACCCGTTTCGGTTACGGCGTAAGCAGTGTATGGACTGTATTGATATACAACGTAAGTACGAGAAGTTACGTTACCTTCGTCATCTTTTTGTTCGTTAAGTTCAAACAAAATGCTTATTGTTGCCGTTTGAGTTCCGCTTGTTACAACAGCTTTTAAAGTGGTAATACCGTTAGCCGTTGAATAAAGACCGCTATATGTTGCATCTTTGGATTTATAAACAGCCATAGCCCCTATTAACGTAAGCGTTCCGTTTACACCGTCTGCATCGGTATATACAACAGTGTTATCGGTGGTTACATCTTCTTGCGCTTCGTTTTCGGAAACGTACGAATACCAATACTGTATAGAATAATCGGTACTTGTGGTATCTATAGCAAATTTTATTGATTTTATAGATGAGAAATCTGTATAATCTCCAACTAAACCTTCAGCTGTAAACGTTTTGTCTATTACAAAATCATATAAGCCGTTTTCATTTAATGTATAATATCCAAATGCTATTTTTTCGTAGGATGCGTTCTCGGTATAACCATAAACGGTTATTGTACCAACTTCGTTTTCGTCAAATACGAAAAGCGGAGA
This sequence comes from uncultured Acidiphilium sp., assembly GCA_964585955.1. Lineage (GTDB taxonomy): Bacteria > Bacillota > Clostridia > Christensenellales > Borkfalkiaceae > HGM11416. The sequence continues at coordinate 2,194 of CAZPFZ010000008.1, read as the reverse complement.
ACGATAAAGCTTTTCGCCTTCCATAAAATAATATTCAGCATAAGTGTTGGATCTAACTTGGAAAGAATATGTGGTAACGTCTTCTTCCTTAGCAGAGGACAGTATAAATGTTAACTGTTTACCTCCACCATAATACATATTGATTTTTGCCGTACCAAAAACAGAAGTTCCACTCGATACGTAAACGCCCTCATACTTATTACCGTTTTCATCGGTGTAAACAGCCTTATACATACCATCAAGAGTTAATTGAGCATTACCCGAGACATACGTATGTTCAAGCGAAGAGCTGTAAACCATGTAACCCTTTATTCCGTTATTTTCAATAATTTTGGCAACCATTTGAGACACGCCTTGAGAAGAACGGAGAGTTAAAACGTTATCTTTCGATAATGTATAATAAAGACCTTGGGGTTGAGAACCAATGGTTATGTAAGCAATGCCGAAACCGTTTAAAGTCAAATAATACCCTGCCGTTTCGGGGATTGCCATTAACGAACCATTAACAACTTCATAGCGAAGAAGTTTTCCCATTAAATATTCTTCATCTATTCTCTTTTGGAAAACATAAACACGTTCTCCGTCTTTTGTTATATAACCCGCAATATAGGTAAAGGAAGTATCCTTTAAATGCCCTTCGGTAAAGCTTACTACATAATAACCATCGTCGCTAATAGAATAACTGCCTGTAGACACAGATATATTACCGGCATCGTCGGTTACCGAATATGTAACGCCGTTGCTTTCATCCATAGCCAAAGCAACCTTTTCGTCAAGCTCGGCTTTACCTGTTTCATTCATGAAATAAAGAACATATTCGTTTTTACGATTTGCATCATTATAAACATAATGTTCATCAGATACAAATTTTCCTTCAAAAATAGAAGTTTCCTTATTAGGATCAGGTTGGAAATAAAATGCATTTGATTTAGCGAGGTATTCACCTTTAAAGAAAAACTCGCCGCGATAGAGATAAACTTCGTAAGAAGTTTTTCCGCCGTCGTTTACTTTTTCAAGCAAATATATATCGTCGTTGCCGCCGAACATATCGGTATAAGCTTTACTCCAAACAGCGTAAAGAGTTACACTTTCTTCAGGCTGGAAGGATTCATTTGCAACTTCGTGAGCCCCCGTATAAAGATTGGGTGTAATAGAATCAGTTTGATATTCAACCTTTCCGTCTACCTGAGTTGACCAACCTATTAACAAATAACCTTCTCTCAAATAAGAAGGAACCGTTACGTTTTGTCCGTATACAACAGATTTACCTTCGAGTTCGGGAGCGTTTTCGTAATTAAGATCGAAAGATACCGAAATCTTTTTTCTATCGAAGTAAAGTTTGAATACATTTTCAGATGTATTACTAGTTATGGGACCGCTTGTTTTTTCGTTACTGTTGCTTACTTGAATAAGCCCTTTACGCGGAACAGAAGGTTTAAAGTTTTCACTTTCAAATTCGTAACCTGTTACAGCAGTCGTTTCCTTCACGTAACTGTTGCTATCGTTAAGATCTTGAACATAAACCTCGACTGAATAAGCGTATTTATATTTTGCGGTAAGAGATATGCCCGATTCAGTGAGTTTTGTGTTTTGCGAAAGAAGACGATCTCCGTTATACCAACCGTAGAACTGTGCACCTGCTTTTTCGGGAACCATAGAACTTACTGCATCGTAAACATTAGCGCCAACTTTTAAAGTGAGCTGAGATGTGGAAAGGGTTCCGCCGTTTGCATCAAGCTTTACGCTTGCATAAGCTTGCCATTTGGCATAAAAAGTCGCATTGCCTTCAACTTTATACGAAGTAACAGGCTGACCGGAAAAATCGGATGACATATACCATCCTTCAAATTCATAACCTGTTTTTGTAGGTGAAGGCAAAGTGTAATCTTCGCCTTTTGTCAACTGAACCGCAGTTATGCTTTCGCCACCGTTGGTATCGAATGTAAGTGTGAATTTTTGTTTGCATGCACAAGCAAAAACACAAGCGATACAACAAAGCAAAGCCAATATTGCCGTTGATAAAGTCTTTTTTCTCATTTATTTTTCTCCATAAAAGGTTTAATCTTTACTTAGCCGCTTTTATAATTATCGTATGCGAGCGGCAAACGGGTGTACGCCATCCGTATCCGCGAATATTATACCACTCAAAGGTTTTATTCGTCAAATAAATTAAGTCTATATATTTATAATATAT
>CAZPFZ010000007.1:0-18585 GCA_964585955.1 uncultured Acidiphilium sp. | reverse complement strand
TAATTTTTTTGGTAAAAAATTATTCTAATAATAACCCTTTTATCGCGTTAAGCTCGTTTATAGCAACCCCGATTGAAAGAAGATAATTTTCGGCTTGTTTGCTTAAACTTTCGCCGCCCGCATTTTGTAAAACTTTTATGTATTTATCAATAGCCGAACAATCACGAGAACCGCTTATTTTGCCAAAATTGGAAAATAAATAATCACGATACAAATCTTCTTTATCAACACCCAAAAAGGCATTAAGCATAAAGGCAACCATACCTGTACGGTCGGTACCTATACTACAATGAAAAATAATCGGGTAATTACTTTGGCTTGCAAAAACCGAAAACATTTCGCGAAGCATTTCAAGATTTTTCTCATCATCTAACATTTTGTCATATTCCATAGGGAGAGAGATATACTGCACGGTCTCGCCAAGCGGACTAACGGTTAATCCACCGTTTTCGTTATCGTCAACCGAGCGCAAATCCACCTCTGTTTTTACGTTTAATTGACTTATAGCCGCACTTATGCCGTTTTGAGTGATAGTAATTTCTTGCGATTTATTCTTGTTAAACCTGCCCGATCTATAAATCATACCTTGCTTTACGTGTTTGCCGTTTGAGGTACCCCAGCCGCCTAAATCGCGGCAATTTGTAACGCCTTCTAAATAAATATTACGCGGAGCACCGCATGTTACGTTAAAGCGATAACTTTCGGAAACGGCAGTGCCTGAATCATCGGTAAAATACCATTCGTATTGAGTGTTTACGTAAAGGTTTTGCAGTTGTAAACTTTCTTCACCGTTAAACGCACCTTGGTAAAAAATATTGCCGTTAGCTGTTTTTACCACAATATTTTTAGCATTTTTGTCCGATTTGTTTTTTAAGGATAAATTAACGGCAAGCGGAAAACTTTCGTCGCCCGATTGGTAGCCAAAATATTTATCAATACTATCGTAAGTATCGTTTAAATAATTTTGCTGATACTCGGTATGTATGTTAAAATCCGTTTGTTCGTTTTGTTTGTTAGACGAACACGCCGCGCAAAAGCAAAATACAACTACAAAAAACAAACTGACTGCTATTTTTAATTTTTTCATTATATTATTCCCCTTTTCCTTTTTAATTATTTAAAAAATCAGAACAAAGCTTGCAAGCAAGGTTATAATAATCGCCGGTCATATCCAACGGCACGGCATTTTCTTCCTTTTTAAACCAAGTTACCTGCCTCTTTGCAAAATGTCTAATCTCTTTAAAAAGCTCTTCGCGGTATTCTTCAAACGAATATTCTCCGTTTAAATATCTATTTGTATACCTGTATTCTAACCCCAAACCTTCTAAAAAACTATCGGTTGCCCCCTGCTTTTTTAGATTTTCGACCTCTTGAACCATGCCATCGTTTAAACGTTTATCTAAACGTTCTTCAATCCTTTTATAAAGCACATCGCGCGGGAAAACCGTTACCAACTGCAATACTTTATAAAGAGGTTTGTTTTGCGTTTTTTCAACTTGTTTTTCAAGTTTTTCTACCCGTCTTGCAAGATGCCTTATCGATAATCCGTCAGGCACGCTTTCGCCCGCCGCGATGAGTTTATCTGTCATTTGCTGTTTTGTTAAACTGTTAATTTGTTCACGCAAGGCATCGTTAGAATCTTCGTTAGCAAAGTTGTAACCTTGCGTTACAGCCCTTGCGTAAAGTCCTGTTCCGCCAACCAAAAAAGGCGTTTTACCGCGTGCAATTATATCGTTAATCGACTTATAGGCGAGCTTTTGGAATTCCGCAAGCGAAAACCCCTCGTTGGGATTTTTTACATCCAATAGGTGATGTACCACCCTTTCGCGCTCCTCCTTTGTTACCTTGCCCGTACCTAAATCTAACCCTTTATAGACTTGACGAGAATCGCACGATACTATTTCACCATTAAATTTTTCGGCAAGTAAAATACCTAAATCGCTTTTACCCGAAGCAGTTGTGCCAATTACTGTAATAAGTTTATCCATTTATGTTACCTTGTTTATAAAGCGTTGCTTAATTTTGCTTTTTAAAAGCCGTTGCACATTTCTATTACAAAAACATGCCACGGCTTATAATACGTAAAAAAGTTAAAATACCAACAAAAATTATGTACGATTATTTAACAAGCGTAATGCTTTTAATAATAACGCTATAAACGGGAAGCGTATAAAATTCAGCTTTTTCGGAATCGCCCATTTTTTCGGTAAGATCTTCAACGGCGTTTTCGTCAAGTTCTTCGGCGCCTTCGTTAATTTGAGCAACAGTGAGCACACCTTCGTAATAATCACCGTTATAATAAGTGAAATATTTACCCGTTAATGCATTATCGGTAGCTTCGTCGCTAACGCAGTAATAAATTTTTCTTCCGTCATCGTCAGATGCAAGCGAAGATAATTTTGCAACTCTATCTCTGCTAGAAAGATATTCGTAAGAAGTGCTGTCAGCTTCACTATTGCCGTCGGATGTATCGAATTTGCCGAATACGCAATATTTATTAGCATCGAATGCCGACGAACTAAAACATACAGCTATGGTAGCCTTACCTGTGTTATACTTTGTACCATCTTCGCTTTCAGCTTTATCGGCTCTTTTTAAAACGAGTGTGCCGGATTCAACGTTAAGTCTGTTTCCGCCCCAACCGTTATCGCGGAATTCACCGTCGATAGAAGCGCCTTGGTCTTTAAATTGCAATTCGCCTTTTTCGTTTAAAGTACAATCGCCAAATTGCGCATAGCTGCTTGTTACGTTACTTATGCATGTATTATTATAATAATTGTTTGCAATAAGCTGTTTAACGTGGGCAATGGTTTCGGGCGCAAAGTTCATATAGAGCAATGCGGTTGCTTCAACGTCGGTAACGTTATTATCGGCATCTGATACAGCAAACGTAATTTTTATACGTTCTATTTTACTGCCGTTTATAACCTCACTGCATGCCGTAAAAGACATAACAAGTGCAACAGCCATAGCGAGAGCCATGATTTTGTTAATAATTTTTTTCATAATTCCTCCGAAGAATTTGTTTTACCTATTATTATATTTTTATTACTGCGGTTTTTATCCCGAGCAATTATTAACCTTTTTTAGTTTTGCTATTGATTTTTTAATTTAACAATCAATTAAAATTTTGTGGCAAAACGTATTCGCATACGTTTTGTTCTTGATTAAAAGCGCGCGGTTGAACAACTGTGCAATCGGAAGCGAATATTATGCCGCATATTACCGCAAGGGCAATAATAACCGCTATGCAAACACGTAAAGGAGAAACGGGCGTTTTACCTATAATTTTACCACTGTTACCATTTACAGTTAAACCGTAATCTTTCTTTTTAAAACGGTAATTAAATTTATACACAGGCAACAACACGTATTTGTAGGTAACACTACTGTGCACTGTGGATACATTAAGGTAATCTATTACATCATAGCCGTAAGACGCCAAAATGGCAGTACGTAATTTACTATCCATAATAGTACGCGCATCTTTCCAACAGCTTTTTACATCACGTGTGTAATGCCCGGCAGTGTAACCGGAAAGGAAGCCTTTTTCGTACACCCTTATGCTGTTGTTTACACACGGCAACAATTTATCAACCTCGTTTTGCGGGGTTTTTCCGCTTGAAATGGTTACGTCGTCAAAAAACTTGCTAAACACACCGCTAACGTGGTGCCATTTTATATAAGTTTCGGTACGCGTGCCGTTAGATGTTTTTACCGTTCTTGTTTTTCGTTCGCCCAAACGCCCCTCGTAAAAAGATTCCGTTTGAGAATCGAATGTAAAACAAGGCAAAAACAAGCCGTTTGTGTTTTTAGCTTCTAAACTCTTTTTAAAAGCAGAAGGCGCAAATATTTTTTTCTTTATCCACTTGCGCGAAAGTTCAACTGCTTTTTGTTCGGTAAGCAAAAAGGGATAAACCGCATTTGGTTTTACACCTGCCAAGTCATCCGTTTTTACTATATGCGTTGTTGAGCAATAAGGACATTTAACCGAAACAATATCTGCACGAAGGTTAAATACGGCACCGCAGTTTGAACAACGGTAAACGGAAACTTCGTCGTTCCATTTTTCCGATTTTTCAAAGGCTTGCTCTATATCCAACTCCAAAACGCAGTCGTTATTGGCAAAACTATCCGTTCTGCCGCAATGAGCACATTTAAGTTTTTGCGTTTCAGGATCAAATACCATATTACCGCCGCAACTTTCGCATTTTATAAACGCGCTTTCTTTTTCGGGCGCATTGTTTAACGCTTCGTCGTCGCGCACGGTGCTTTTATCCGTTTTTGTCTGCATTGTTATGCCGTGACCTCCCCCAGCAAAAACTTTAACTTGAACAATTTTTTTTAACTAAAACTTTTATGCTTTTATTTAAAAATTAAGCGTTTAACTCAGCTAACAATTTTTCGAGTTCGGCGCCGTGTGCGTTTACGGCTTCTTCTAAACTTTCCATATGAGCGAGCGCGCAACCCAAACAATGCATACCGTATCTTTGCAAAATTTCTACGCTGTCGGGGTTAATTTCAACGATGTCTGCAATAAGTGTGTCTTTAGTAATGATTTTCTTTTCCATAATTATATTTTCTCCGAATATTTATTTTAAATTTATGTGTTTATGTTAACTATGATTATGTTAACGAACGGTAAAAATTATACATATTATTATGCTTTTTTGGGCGATAAATGCATTTTTACCGTTTTTTTGCGTTATTATAATTTTTTGCCGCAGTTGGGGCAAAATTTAGTGAGCGAAGTAACCTGTGTTCCGCAATCGGGGCAGAACTTTTTAACAGCTTCTATTTTTTGACCGCAATCGGGACAGAATTTACTGCTCGATTTAATATTTTTTCCGCAACCTGGGCAAGCTATTGTGCTTTCTTGTGCGTTAGCATTACCGTTTTCGCGCGATGCATTATTATTTACATTGTTTGAACCGTTAAACGCACCTGCCATAATTCCGCCGAGTCCCGTACCTACACCTACGCCTACGCCCGCGCTCATAAAGGCTCCGCCCATACCGGGGTTTTTTGCCGCATCTTTCATGGCTTCGGCAGCGGCAACTTTCAACATTGTATCGGTAGCTCCGCCCAATATGCCGAGTTTGGCGCGTTCGTCCAAAGCTTTTTCCACCTCGGAAGGGACAGACATATTCTCGATGAGCAATGTTACAAGTTTAAGACCGATTTTGCTAAAAAGTTCTTGGATTTTAGCCGTGATTATAGTTTGGAATTCCATAGTATTGCCGGCGAGATCTAAAGCGGAAATCTTACTTTCGCCGATGGCATCGGTCAAGCCAGAAATAACCATCGTTTTTAAGAATTCTTCAATGTCATCCGTTTTGAAAGAAGAATTAGTGCCGAAAAGTTCGCGAAGGAACACGGCAGCATCATCAACCTTAAACGAAAATGAACCAAATCCCCTTACGCGGATAACACCGAATTCGGGATCACGCATGATAAACGGGTTTTTTGTTCCCCATTTTATATCGGTAAACTGCTTTGTGTTTATAAAATAAACATCTACTGTTATGGGAGTTTCAAATTTATACTTCCAAGAAGCAAGTTTAGTTAAAACGGGTAAAATTTCCGTTTCGAGGGAGTATACGCCGGGTGTGAACACATCGGCTATTTGTCCTTTATGTACAAAAACGGCAACTTGTGACTCCCTTACGGTAAGCGAGCTTTTGTTGTTTACCTCTTTACCGTTGTTTTTAAAAGGGTATCTATATACAAGCGTATCGCGAGTATCGTCTGCCCATTCTATATTTAATCTAAATAAATTACTGAAAAGTCCCATAAAAATTCTCCTAAAAAAGTGCCGTTAGACCGCACAACAACCTAAAAAAAACAAATTTAAGTGGTCAAACGAGCACATATGGTAAATTCATATTTGCATTATACCATTTATTACTGTATTTTTCAAATGATTTTGAGCCTTTTTTACATTTTTAAAAAAAGTAAAACACCCTTATTTTGTTTTAGACGGTCAATTAACACATTAAAGGCTAAAAAAGACAAATTTATCAAGTTTTATAACATTAAAAGGATGTTGGAAGCTTTTGATTTTGATATTATTGGTTTTTCTTTGGCTTTTTTTGAACCACCTTTGAAGGATACAACTGTTTAATTTTGTTTGATAGTTTTACAAAATCATAATCGGAAAGAGTTTCCCCCCTTGCCATAACGTCTATATCGCAATCGGTAAGCAACTGTTCTGCTACGGCTCTATCGCATTTTAACCATTCTTTAAGGTTATTTGCAAGTGTTTTACGCCTTGACAAAAAAGCTGCCCTTACCGTTTCACGGTAAAAAGCTCTATCGAGCGACGGGTATTTTTCGCGATTGAAAGTAATTTTTACCACAGATGAATCGACATTGGGTACGGGATAAAAATAGTTACGGCTTACATCTATAATTTTTTCACTATCCGCAACGGCATTTATGCCCGCGGTTATTGCGCCGTAATCGGCTGTACCCGCTTTAGAGCAAATACGATCGGCAACCTCTTGCTGAATCATTATAACTATTTTTTCGCAAAGCAAAGAGTTTTCGATAAAATGCATAATAACCGGCGTGGTAATATAATAAGGCAAATTAGCAACAAGCATGTACGGCTCACCAATGCGCCTTTCGACATCGCTCATTTTTTCGCGCATGATATCCCTAAAAGTAATATCACAGTTTTCTATGCCTGCAAGATTTTCGCCGAGAACGGGAGCAAGCGTTTTATCAATTTCGTAACCGTAAACATATTTGGCGTTTTCGCACAATACTTTTGTAAGAGTACCTGCTCCGCACCCGATTTCGAGCACGGGCATATTTTTATTTACTCCACCCTTTTGGGCAATTTGGTTTAAAAGATTTTGATCGCTTAAAAAATTTTGACCATACTGCTTGCTAAATTTAAACCCGTGTTTTTTTAATAATTCGCTTAATTTCATTTGTTTTACCTTTTCACAAAAAAGCGTTTTTGCTCGATAATCGACTTATAGCCCCGCTTTTTATATTTTTAACATCTTGTTTTTAATATTAAGACGGAATAAATTTTTTAAAAAGTCTTGCGGCGTTTTCTTTAGTTGCCTTTTGCAATTCTTGCACTGTAATGCCATAAACCGAAGCAATTTTTTCGTACACGTAAACTACGTTTGACGGACGATTAACCGTTCCCCTTAAAGGTACGGGAGCCATATAGGGGCAATCGGTTTCACATAAAATACGGTCTAGTGGAATGCTTGCGATAATTTCTTCTTTTTTTGCATTTTTAAAAGTTATCGCCCCGCCAAAGGCAAAGTATGCGCCGGCGTTTAAGTATTGCAAAGCAGCTTCTTTACTTTCCGAATAACAGTGCATTAAAAAACCCTTTTTAATAAATTGTTTATTATTCTGTATTATTTGAGTTACGTCGTTAGATGCATCGCGCGAATGAACAATAAATGGCAGACCGAGCTTATCGGCAAGCTTTATTTGTTCCAAAAAAGCATACTTTTGCTGTTCTTTGTTATCTTTACCGTAATGATAATCAAGTCCTATTTCGCCTATAGCTATGCATTTTTCGTGCGTTGCCAAATTAAAAAGTTGGGCTATAGCTTGATTATCGCACTCTTCACAATCGGATGGGTGTATTCCCGCGGCAAAATAAATGTCGTTATGTTCCTGCGCGAACTTATAGCAATCGCAAGAAGATTGCAAATTCCACCCTAATGTAATAATATTTTTAACGCCCGCGCCGCGGGCGTCATTTAAAATTTCTTCTCTGCTTGGAAAAAGCGTTTTATCTGTTAAATGTGCGTGAGTATCGATCATCTTACAGTGCTTCCGTCAGGCATTACGTCGGCAGGTTCAACTAAAGTGACCTTACCGTCTTTTTCGGCGCATAAAATCATACCCCTGCTTTCAACCCCGCAAAGCACCGCCGGCTTTAAGTTATATACAACTATAACTTTTTTACCTACAACCTCTTCAGGCTTATAATATTCAGCTATGCCGCTGACAACAGTGCGAGTATCGGCACCTATTTTTAATGTTACTTTTAACAGTTTTTTTGATTTTGCAACCTTTTCGCATGCGGTAACCAAAGCCGTAACGAGCTGAACTTTTGCAAAATCATCTATGGTTATTTCACCTTTTTGCTCTACCTCTACCTCTTTAACTTGCTCAGGCACTTCTTTTTCGGCATATTTTGCGGCGATTTCATCGGCCTTTGCCATAATTTCGTTTATATCTAAACGCGCGAACAACGTTTCGGGTTCAGCTGTAACCTTACCACCGTTTTCGTAAAGTCCGAATTTATCGAGTTGGTTATATTCGCGAGCTTTTGCGCCCAACTGAGTTAATGCCTTTTGAGCGGTTTCGGGAATAAAAGGCGCCAACAAACTTGTTGCAATAACAAGCGTTTCAACCAAATTATACATAACTTCTTTAAGAACATCACTCTTGCTTTCGTCCTTAGCAAGCACCCAAGGTTCGCTTTCGTCTATATACTTATTTGCACGGCGTAAAAGAGTGAAAACTGCGTCTATAGCTTCGTTAACGCGACATTCATCCATGTACGCAGTAACTTTTTTAACTGTGTTTACAGCAGTTTGTTTAAGTTCGCTATCTATATTTTCGTTAAACGAAACCCCTGTTTTTTCTACAGTTCCGCCAAAATATTTATTGCACATTGCAATAGTGCGTTTTACCAAATTTCCGTATACGTTTGCAAGTTCAGAATTAACTTTATCGGTTATGAGCTGCCAAGAAATTTGCCCGTCGTTATCGTACGACATAGTATCCAAAACATAGTATCTTACGGCATCAACTCCGAATACACTTGCTAAATCGTCTGCATAAAGAACATTCCCTTTAGATTTAGACATTTTTCCGCCCTCTTGCAACAGCCACGGATGCCCAAAAACCTTTTCAGGCAAAGGTTCGCCGAGCGCCATAAGGAAAATTGGCCAATAAATAATATGAAATCTTACTATATCTTTGCCGACGACGTGTAAATCGGCAGGCCACAGTTTTTTGTACTGTTCGGATGAATTTCCGTCCGCATCGAAACCTATTCCCGTGATATAGTTAGTTAAAGCATCTAACCATACGTAAACAACGTGTCTATCGTCAAAAGCGACGGGTATCCCCCATTTAAACGAGGAGCGCGAAACGCAAAGATCTTGCAACCCGGGCAAAAGAAAGTTGTTCATCATCTCGTTTTTCCTTGAAACGGGAGTAATAAAATCGGGATGGTTTTGTATATATTCTATAAGCGCAGGAGCATACTTGCTCATTTTGAAAAAATATGCTTCTTCGTGAGCCTTTTTAACCTCTCTGCCGCAATCGGGGCACTTGCCGTCCTTTAGCTGACTTTCCGTCCAGAAAGATTCGCAAGGCGTGCAATACCAACCTTCGTAAGTTCCCTTGTAAATATCGCCTTGATCGTAAAACTTTTTAAAAATCTTTTGAACCTGTTGTACATGGTCGCTATCGGTAGTGCGTATGAATTTATCGTACGATATATTCATAACTTTAAAAACATCTTTTATAACGTCGGCAATACCGTCAACATATTCTTTAGGGTTTTTACCTGCAAGCTTTGCCTTTTCTTCAATTTTTTGACCGTGTTCGTCGGTTCCCGTTTGAAAAAATACGTCATACCCCTGAAATCTTCTAAAACGAGCCATAGCGTCTGCCAAAACAGCCTCGTAAGTATTACCGATATGCGGCTTAGACGATGTATACGCAATAGCCGTTGTTATATAATATTTACCGCGCTTTTTAGCGTTATCGGCATGCGAACAAGTATCGCAATCGTTTAATTTGCAATCGTCGCACTGAGAAAGATTATTTTTTTCGTTAATCATAAAACACCTTTTTGACTTTTGTTTTTTACCGCCGACAGCACCCATCGCGAAAAAAACAATTTATTTGCCATATTTTAAAAAATTATATTGAATGAGATGTTGATTTACTCAAAAAGCATCAAATTAAGTTTGCCAACTCAAAATCTCTGCTTTTTAAAAAATAGCATCACGTTGTGCAATACAGCAAAGCAGCAAAACTTTGCAAGCAAGTTTGCAACTTTTTGTATTAAAACTATTATACAATAAAATAACAAGATTGTAAAACATAAACTGCAAAAAAAACGCATATTCTTAAAATATGAGCGCCGTTTTTTTTATTTTTTGCACAATTTCAGTTATTTTACTTTGTTTTAACGCCCCGCAAAGCATACTTCCCGCTATGCTTAAAGGTGCTGAAAAATCGCTGACATTAACGCTTTCGCTTGTAAGCGTTTACAGTGTATGGACGGGGGTATTCAAACTTACGGAACTATCGGGTGTAACGGAAAGTTTTTCTAATACTTTAAAAAAACCGATAAAGTTGCTTTTTGGCAAAACGAACAAGCAAAGCGAAAATTTAATCGCCTTAAACCTTTCGGCAAATATATTGGGATTAGGCGGTATAGCCACTCCGTTAGGCATACGAGCATGCAATTTATTGTGTAAAAACGGGAACGAACGAGCCGCAGATCTATTATTTATACTTGCCGCTACATCCGTTCAAATATTGCCGACTTCAGCAATAGCTCTCGCCGTGCAATACGGAGCAAAAAACGCAGCCTCAATTATTTTGCCATGCTTTTTATCCACCCTGTCATCTACTTTATTCGGTATTTTTATATTTAAAGCAAGCAATAAATTTTCTCTTAAAGCTTGTTGCAGCAATTTGCGCTCAAAAATTAAAAAAGCTTAAGCATCAACTATGAATTTTACCGATTATATCCTTCCGTGTTTTATTCTTTTTGCTTTTATAGCGGCGTTTATAAAAAAGGTTGACATATACCAAGCTTTTGCCGCCGGAATAAAAACGGTGATACCCTTGTTGACATCTATTTTTCCATATATTGCGGCAGTGCTTATAATGAGCGAACTTATGCAAGCGAGCGGTTTAACTGATATTTTAACGAATTTTTTATCGCCGATTTTTAATTTTTTAGGCATACCGAAACAACTATCGCGCCTTGTTTTATTAAAACCTTTTTCGGGTAGCGGAAGCATGGCTTTGCTTGCCGACATTTTTGAAAAATACGGACCCGATCACTATATTTCGCGCTGCGCCGCATGCATTTACGGGTCTTCGGAAACAATTTTTTATATTTCGGCAGTGTATTTTTCAGAATGCAAAAACAAAAGGTTGAAAAAGCCCGTTTTGATATCGCTTATTTCAACCTTTGTATCCTTTATAATCGCATGCCTGCTTTGTAAAATAATGTAACTCAAGATTTTTATGTATTATGTACTTTCCCGTAAAAAACACGCTTAAAAATCGGAATATGTTTTTTCCACCTGACAAACCACGTTATAATCGGGAGAAATTTGTTTGATTTTTTCTGATATTTGTTGCTTTATTTGCCCATCGGGAATATTACAATCGATGGGAACGGTTACATCAAAAACAAGATTTTTATGCGTTTTGCCGTCAACCAACCTAAAATCGTGTATATTAAACGAAGAGTTTACTTCACGCACGGCTTTTTGAGTTCGAATTTTAAGCTCGTCGGTCAGTTTGTCGCCTACAGCCACGGGATCCATATGTATAACGGCTATACATTTATATTTTTCTTCAAGCATTCTTTCAATGTTGTCTATATTATCGTGCGCTTCTAAAATATCGCTTTTTGCATCAACCTCGGCATGAAGCGATATAATTTGTCTGCCGGGACCGTAGTTATGCACCATTAAATCGTGCACCCCAATAACAGAAGAATAAGAAAGAACGGTATCGCGTATTTCTTTAACAAATTCGGGATCGGGTGCCTCGCCAAGCAATAAGCCTATTGTTTCTTTTGCGGATTTATAGCCATTAAAAATAATAAATAGCGCCACTAACAACCCACAATAAGCATCTGTTTGAAAGGCGAAAATTTTAAATAAAACAAGCGATATTAAAACAGCTAAAGTAGCAACGCAATCGGTGATGGAATCTCTTGCCACGGCACGCATCGCCGTTGAATCTATTTTTGCGGCAACACGCGAATTGTAAAAAAACATATAAAACTTAACAACAACCGACGCCAACAATATGCCAACCGATAAATAAGAAAACTCGGTAACGGTCGGATTAAAAATTTGTTCAGCCGAGCTTTTTATGAGTTCGAACCCAACCATAAAAATAAGCATTGATACAATAAATCCCGCAACATATTCCATTCTGCCGTGACCGAAAGGGTGCTCCCTATCGGTTGGTTTATTTGAAAGTTTAAAACCGATATATGTAATAAGCGAAGACGCCGCATCCGTTAAGTTATTAAATGCATCTGCCGTAACAGAAATAGCCCCCGTCACAATGCCTGCTATAAATTTAGCAATAAACAAACACACGTTTAAACAAATTCCGAATATGCCGGATAGCAATCCGTATTTTTCGCGCACTTGAATATCGGAATAATTTTTGTAATCCTTTATAAATATTTTGGCTAAAAAATTAAACATATAATTCCCCGTTTTAGCGCAATAATCGACCTATTGCCCCACTTTTCAGCTTTTTATTAACCTAAGCATCTAATTTTTTAAATGCTTTACACACTTACTTTTACGATATTTTTTACACCTGCTTTTTACAGCAACTTTTTGTTTGATAAACCCTTTTTGTAAACCTTAGCAAGACCGCCTTTGCTCGTTTCTTTATAAAGCTTACTCAAATCTTTACCCGTAACATACATTGTGTGCACAATGGCATCAAAGGATATTTTTCGCGTTTCGGTTAAAAATTTAGCAAGGCTTAACGCGTTGATCGCGCGCATTGCGGCAACGGCATTGCGCTCTATGCAAGGTATTTGAACAAGTCCGTTTATCGGGTCGCATGTAAGCCCCAAGTAATGTTCCATTGCAACTTCGGCGGCATATTCTATTTGGTCGCAAGTCATATTAAAAAGTTCGCACAGTGCGGCACTCGCCATAGAACAAGCGCTGCCTATTTCGGCTTGACAGCCACATTCGGCGCCCGATATTGAAGCGTTAGTTTTTATCAAATTGCCAACAATTCCGGCTGTTGCAAGGGCAAAAACCATTTTTTCATCAGAAAAAGAATGTTTTTTTTGCATATAATACAAACAAGCGGGCAAAACTCCGCTTGCCCCGCAAGTGGGCGCGGTAACAACCACTCCGCCACCGGCGTTTTGCTCGGCTACGGCAAAAGCATAAGAACAAACAAGCATATTTTCTATTGTTTCGGCTGTTTCGTAAACGTTTATTTGCGAATACAAATAACCCGCTTTACGTTCAATATCCAATCCGCCTGGCAAAACTCCGCTTGCAGTAAGCCCCTCGTTAACGCTTGCTTTCATTTGTTCCCAAACAAAAAATAAATAATCCTTAATTTCCGGCTCGCATTCAAAAACATAATCGTAAATGCGTATGCCTTTTTTTGTGCAATAATCTTTTATTTGAGCAAAAGTGTTTAATGCGTAAACATCTTTTCCCGCTTTATATTCGCCGTTTATAGAAAAAGCGCCGCCGCCAAGACTTATGATTTCGTAACTTTTTTGCGGTTGACCTTTTAAATTTCCGTCAGTATAGCAATATACGCGCATAGTGTTGGGGTGCGAAGTACCGACAGTACTTTTTTTAAACGCGACGGCGGTATCTTCGCCCAAAGCGCGTTTTATAACGTGATCGGTTCCGTGCCCCTTTCCGGTATATGCAAGCGAGCCGAAAAGCTCGGCTTTATACCGAGCTTTTTCTCCGTTTTCTTTTTTTATTTGCATACACGCCTCGTAAGGCGCCATTGAATGTGAGGAAGATGGCCCCACACCTACCCTGTATAATTCTTTTAAAGATTTCATACAAAACCTCTTTTGTTTACAAAAATGTTTATATGCAAAAACCGCAAAGGTTAAATTTTTAGGCAAAAAACCTATAGCTTGCGCTTTACGGCATCGGCAAGAAGTGTAGCCTTGCTTGAAAGAAAGCGTTCAGCACCTATATCGGCAAGTTTATTAATATCCGCAAGCGAGGCAACATTATCGGCATATTCGATTTTTATTTTACCGGAACACGCTTTGGAAATGCACAATTGAAACTTATCTTGCGAAAGCAAACAGTTTCTGATGACCAAAAAATCGGCTTTGGCTTTTATTGCCGCCTTTGCAACAATTTTAAAATCCTCCTCGGTTAAAAGAGAACAATCAACCGAAAGTTTTAAAATGCGCTTTTTACCTATAATCCTTTTATAATGCGCAAGTTCGCGAACAATTTGCCTGTTTTTATCGTCTTTTAAAGAAGAGATTCTGAAAAAAACATCAATTTCTTTTGCCCCGTTTTTTATGGCGTCTTTTATTTCGCAACACTTGGAATTTTCGGTCATTTCGCCCGACGGATACCCTATTACAGCACAAAAACATACGTCGGGGTACGCTTTTTTAAACATTTTCATTCGGCTTGCAAGTATGCAAATACTTTTAAAACCGTAGTCGCGCAGTTTGGTTATGCGCGCGCGTATTTCATCCGACGTTATTGTAGGCAAGGTGCAATCGTAATCTATTTTAGCCGTATAATTTGCATATTTTACAGCCGTGTATTCACTTGAATAGTCTTCAGCTTGCGCGGCAGTTGCTCCTATAGTTTTGCGAGCTCTTGCGCCGCTTGCATCAGTAATGTTTGCAGTTGTGTTTTCTTGCTTTGTATGAGTTTTTTTGACAGGATCTTCCGATACTTTTACAACTTCCGTTTGTGAGATATTTGTATTGCTTTGCAAAACATCTTTATCGGCAAACGGAGTAAATGGGGCGCTGTTTTTCTCACCACCGTTATTTACTTTTGTATTATCCTGCCCCATAAGGACAGAGTTTTTTTCCGTTGATTGTTTTTCGTGTTCCACTGCACCTGTCGGCAAATTATTTTTTAAAAAAACAGTCTTTTTATCACTGCTGTTTTCTTCATCAAGTTCTCGGTTTAACTGCTCTAAAGCCTTACGGAACTCAAAATAATCGTCAGATTCAACAGTAGAATTTGTTTGATTCGTTGTTTTTTGTTCGCTTGAATAACAATTACTTGCGGTAAAACTATCTGCATTGCCTTTATTTGCAAAAACGCCGTTTTTTTTGTCAAACTCGTTTAACCGGCCTGAATTATTTTCTTTTTTATCTTTCACATCAAACATTTACTTTTTCCTCCCGCCTATAAAATTATGCGGTTATAGGCATATATTAACTGCAAAATTTCAGCCCCTTACAAGCAAGGCTTCGACTTTTTGTATTTTTGCCGCAAACAGCATTTTTTAAACATAACACCGATATATTTTTGTAAAAAACAGCGTTAACGGCACGCTTTCGACAAAAAAAGTTATTTTTAGCCCAATAGCGTGCATTTTTTCGTAAGAAAACCCTTTATACTTAGGCATTAGTAAGGAGCAAAAAAATGCCAAACCCCGCTTTAAGTATTTTAATTTTATCATTAGTTTTTTTAATTTGCCTTTGTGTTTCTTATATTTTAACTACGTTTATTGCAAGCAAAAAACACCGCGCGCAAAAAATAGCGGATGATACGCCGCCAAAAGATGACGACGAAAAAATCTTTTTTATAACGGAACAGCCTAAAAAAAGGCGCAAACGCAAAACTACAAACACGCCGATTGCAATAAAAGGCAAAATTGTGAGCACGCAAAATATATCTCAAGATAATAACGAATGATTGCGTTCGAGAATTTTACCTATCCGTTTAGCTTGTTTTATAGCTACCCAATATTTGGAAAACTTGCTAAGTTTTTTATTTTTAGCGTCGCTTATTATGGTTTGTTAAAATAACGCCAATTATCCTTTTAATTTTTTTACTTATGTAAAAAACGGACATTATATAGTTTTGCCTACAATTAGTCCTCGGAAATTATCCTTTCAAAGTTATCGCCGTCTTCCCACAGTTTTTCAAGGTGATAAAACAGTCTATTTTCGTCATCGAAAACATGAACAATAACATCGCCGTAATCGAGGACAGCCCATCTGCCTTCAGATTCACCTTCGCGGCGGCGAACATCTACGCCCAATTTTGAAAGCCCTTCTTCAACATATTCACAAAGAGCTTTTACCTGAGTGGTAGATCTTCCGCTTGCAATAATAAAATAATCTGAAAGCGTTGTTTTTTTGCTTACGTTAATGCAAACTATATCGTTTGCTTTTTTGGCTACAAGTACCTTGCATATTTCTTCTTTTAATTTTATAGAATCCATTTTTTTCCTTACTGGGCGCATAAGCGCTCTTTTTTATTTTTATTTAATTTATTAGTTATCGATATAATACTTTAAAGTTTCTTCGGTTAAAGGGTAAATGGGTTTGTCGCCCTTTTTTAAAAATTTAACAAGCTCTGCAAGGCACAACCTAAACCCTTTTTCAAAATCGGCATTCACTGCCGCCCTTAACATTTCCACATCAGGGAAAGTGCGCGATGGTTCGAGTAAATCCGCCAAAAAAACAATTCGTTCAAGCAATCCCATGTTAGGTCTGCCCGTGGTATGCCATTTTATTGCGTTTAATACCTGTTCGTCGGTAATACCAAATTTATTTTGAGCAATATATGCACCCAAAAACTGGTGAACTATTGAATTTGGCGCATTTTTAGGAAAATTGCAATCCGGATAATCTTCTGCCTTTAAATACTTCGCCACGTCATGAAGCATACCCGCCAAAAACGCTTTAGACTTATCAACTCCAAGCCTTTGCGCGTACTCTTTGGCGGTAACAGCTACGCCAACCGTGTGAATAAGACGCGATTTTGTGCTGTTATCTTGTAAAAAAGTGTGGATTTCATCGGCTGGATATAATGAATTAGCCTTAATATAATCATAAACCTTTTCATCCAAAAATTCGCGAGCATCTAAATTAAGCATTAAGTATTCGCGAATAACCGTGCTTGAACAACTTCCCTCAATATTTAAAATTTGCGGAAGATAACCCAATTGCTTTTGAAAAAAAGCGGCATCTTCACCCAAATTGCACCCTTCGCGCCCGGCAACGCAAAGTGTAGCGCGCGAAAGAATTTCTTGCGGATTTTTCCAACCGGGAAAATCTTTTAAACTATCAGCACCTATTAAAAAAAACAAACTGTCGTCGGGGTGCCTTCTTTTTAAATGTTCAACAGTTAAATAACTGTAATTTGTTCCCTCCGAATTTATTTCAAAGGGTTCGGGAACTAATTTTGCGTAATTTTCGCACGCTAGGCAAACCATTTTATACCTATGCGCTGAATTAGCAAAAACGCCGTTTTTAAAAGGCGAAAGCTTTGCGGGAACAACATACACAAAGTCCAATTGCATGGTTTTTGCAAAAAATTCGCATATGGCTATGTGATCTTTATGCACGGGGTCGAACGAACCACCGTAAATACCTATTCTTTTCATAAAAACATTTTATCACATTTATGCTTTTTTTACAAGTATATTTCAAATAAAAACGCGTCAATAATATTATTATGAAAAAAATTAAACCAAGTGTATTTATTGATGCCCTTTTATACGGTTTTATTTGCTTTTTTTTAGCGGTTGCTATATTGTATTTTTTTAAAACACCATCCTTTTGGCGCATTGTGTTATCATGCATAACCGCTGTTTTTTGTTGCTTGATTATATTAAAAATAAAGCTTAAACAAAACAACGTTAAACTTTTTAACCTATCTAAGCAAAAAAGTTTTAATAATATGCTTGCCGCATTGGAACTGTTGCCCGAAAGCAAGGCGATAAAGTTATTTTTACCCATATTTGACGGCAACAATATTTGCTATACGGTAAACAAAAACTGTGTAGAAACACAAAATATCAACTATTATTTTGATTTTAACGGCATTGTTGAGCGAAAAACAGCAGTACTTTTTATCCGCGAAAGCCTACCTAAAAAGGTCGTTCTTTTTTGCGGTAAGGCAAGCGACGACTGCGCTCTTTTAGAAAAAGACGCCGCCGATATGTTCACTCTAATTCAGGGTGAAAATTTATTCGAGCTTATAGTTGAATACAATCTTGATTTACCAAAAAAAGAACAACAAAAACAGAAAAAAACAAATTTGTTTGTTGGAATAGCAGCAAAAACAACCAAAAAAAGAGCGTCCGGCTTAGCCTTTTTAGGGGCATACCTGATACTCTTTTCTAAATTGACTTTTTATCCGCTATATTATATTATATTCGGAATTATCCTTTTAATCGCGGCGATTTTACTGCTTATATTTGGCAAAAAACACACTTTACCAAATAAAAAAACAATTAGAATTCCAAATGATTAAAATCTTTGCGACTGCTTTTGCGGTAAAGAATTATTTTTTTACCTATGACTGCAACTATTTGTGCGTTTAACGCACTTTCTAATTCACGTGCGATATCATTGGCGTCATCATCTGTGTTGTTTAGCACGCTTATTTTTATTAACTCTCTTGCTTCTAACGCGTCAGATAAGCTTTTAATTAAATTTTCACTCACACCGCCCTTGCCCACTTGGGTTATTGGCTGAATGTTTTGCGCTAAAGAGCGCAAATTGCTCCTTTGTTTTGATGTAAACATTTTTTCACCTATTATTTTAAATACATTTTTATTTATAAATTGTTTGCAAAATAGTCGATAATCGACCTATAC